>JAITQV010000532.1 GCA_031288765.1 Planctomycetaceae bacterium | reverse complement strand
GGCAATTGTCCGAGTTCTTTGATAAATCGTAATCGTCTGTTGGGCTTCAAGCTAAAAAACGAGTTCCAAAAGGACTCAAGATGTTTACGAAGTCCCAACAGCATTTTCATTTATTTTATCCTGATATTGTTTTTTGCCGCAATTGCGGCAAAAAACAATATCAGAATAAAAAATCACAGAAAACACTAAAAAATACTCTAATAATCATACAAGATGTTTCTATTAAAAAAAAGAAGTAATTTCATGCCGTTCAAAGTATAGCACATTTGTGAATCACCGAATAGATACAAAATTTCAGCAAATAACCCTATTGACCTTGAATAATTACAAAAAATCAAATTATAACAGGATTGAACATAGACCGAATTGCCGTTATTACCGTTTGAAAAATCGTTCGACAGTTCCGCGATGTTGGGGATAAATCAGCCGGTTGTGAGTTGCTCCAATACCGCCGTCGGTTTTGGTAATGGCTCCGCCATGATCCTCCGATGTGTTGTCGGAATCAATGTCCGGCGACGAAATAGATGCTCCAATCTTTTGACTGTTCCGAAACGCCTCAATATCAGACAACGGAAGAAAAGTTGCCTTAAATTCTGCGCCTTCCTCGTCCGCATTTTTTGTAAACCGTGTTTTGCCCGGTTTCTCATTGGGATCGGTTGCCCAATTCTGTTTTTTTGTGTAACGCGGACTAAAAGACGGTTCACCGCATTCGCCCGGACAATCTCCCTCACAACCCTCACAGTTTGCCCAAAGATCACTCAACATTCGCTCCGCTTCCTCCCGATCAACCCGCTGCCCCTCAACCAACTTTTTGAGCATGTCCGAATCAACCGGAAATCCCGCATTTTGTAAATTTTCACACATTCGCTCGCAATTCCCCTGACATTGCTTCATTGCCTCACACAATTGTTGAAGCATTTCCGGCGTCAAATTCTGCAAGTTGTTTTCGCTCAACATCTTTTTCAAAGATTCCAACATTGCCTTTTCTTCTTTGCTTTGTCCGTTCTCGTCTTTTTCACGGTTTTTGTTTTTGCCGCCGGTTTGTTGTGTTTTCTCCGATTTTTTGTCCAACGTTTCGCTTATATCTTTTGCAAGTTCCGCGTTTTGTGCAAACATTTCCTCCAATGAATGAGCCAAACCTTCCATCAAAGATTTAGCGGTTGATTCGTCAAGTTTTGGAAATATCTCCTTGACTTGCTGCGAAAGGGTTTCGGCATTGGCGAGAGTTTCGGTCGTTTGCAGAGCATTTTCAAGGGTCTCGGCAACTTTCCGGTTCATCCGGTTTTCAATATGATCCAAAGCATCAAACGTCTTGACCGGTCCCAATCCATCGGCATTGTTTTTAATATGTTCCAAATCGAGTTTTCGTGTTTCGACTTCTTCAACCTCCAAAATATTTTCCTCTTCCAACGTATCCAATTGCGAAGTCAAACGCCGTACCTGATCCTCGACATTCAGACGATTCCGCACAGGTCCGGAAAGACCGGATAACGGAAAAAATAACGACACAACAACAAAACAAACCGCAAACAAAATAAGACCCATTATTCGCTGAGATTCCCAACGGACTTTCGGAATACTCATTGTTTTCATACTAATCGCCCAATCACCAAGTTCCTTGTCGAAAGAACTCATCATAAGACCGCCGGTTCGATTATCGCAATCTAAAATGGCGCCCAATTTCCGATCATCAGGAAGGAGTCGCCGTGTTGTTAGCCACGCCGCCAAAGGAATGACCGCATAAGCAAACAAACTAAACGCAACGATATTCGGTTCGTACCAGCCGCCGACACGGAGTGTTAATATCGCAATTCCCAAAAGAAATAGGAATATCGATGTAAAAGTGATGATCTTTTTAAGAAACAACACGGCAAAAATTCGCCGCCGGAATGTCGAAAGAATCTTGGTACGTTGTTTTGGGGTCATGATTTTACCTTGTGTTTACGGGTTGATGTTATAAAAATTTACGGGTTGGTAATTTTTAGCCAAAAGGGTATTTATCAACAAACCATGTTACCGATAGGCAACAATATGTGAAACAATCAGGGATTATGTTTGTTTATCTTGCTTTAATTGGGTAATTTCCGCAAGAAGAACTTCACGTTCTTTTTCAAACTCTACGCGTTCTTTTTCACGTTCTGCATGTTCTTTTTCAAGATCATTTGTGAATTGTTCCCGTTCTTTTTCTCGTTCCGTACGTTCTTTTTCAAGTTCGTTTGTGAGTCTTTCACGTTCTTCCCTTCCTTTTTTCATTCCTTCCAGTTCGCCCTCAAGTTTCGAGGAAGCAATATCACTCAAGTCCTTACTGCGTTGCCACATCATATAATCATACGCTTTGCGTTCCTCCGGTGTGAGCTTATCCTGATCAAGAATTTCACTCGCTTTGATAAGCCCTTTCGCCTGAAATCCGTCTTTAACGGTATTGTGCTTAAAAAAATAAATCCATTCATCAAGATTATCTTTTGTCATGTCGTTAAAATTATTAATCTTCAAAATGTAATATTCGGGATAGATGTCGGCTGCATTTTCCTTGCCGAA
>JAITQV010000528.1 GCA_031288765.1 Planctomycetaceae bacterium | reverse complement strand
TTTTGTTTTACGGCAGTGTAGCGGTTTGACCGTCGTCCCGTGAACCGAACAGTTGATAGATGCCGAGATTGGGGGCATCTGTATAAAACTCATCTAACCCAGATGCTGATGTAACAGATGCAGGATCGTACGAACCTATAACTGTAAGGCTGCCGTTGTTAAACGATATACTCTCATTGACCCAATGCACAGAGGCATCACAAAACAAAAAGTTAGCCCCGCGTCCGGCATGTTTTGACGCGATTGCTTCTCGTTCTGTTGGTGAATTGAGTTTATACCCAACCGCAGAGGAAATCATTCCAAGTGGTCCAGGTCCTGGAGGTCCTGCCCAAACAACAGATAGGAAAATACTTCCGCTGGAAGTTGTTTCTGTTGCTTTTTCTCCGTAGGCAAACACGTTACTAGTTCCATCGGTAATATCAGCAAATGATACTTTTCTATTTCCATTGCCGAACCCTTTCCATGCACCCTCGTGAAAACTTGCGAGAAACACTCCTGTGTTGGTTGTAAAATTATGGGGGAGTGGTAATGGTGCGCTACCGGATGTCGGTGTAACTCCATTATACGAAAATAAGCCTCGAATTGCCGAATAGTTGGATTTGGCTAATTGCCCATCCTCTGGTGTGAAGTTTTCATCTGTTGGGCATACATAAGTTTTAATGGTTGTTTGCACAGATCTGTTTGGCGTGACGATACCTGCTGTTGTATCGGCGTCATACGATTCATACGGGGTATGATATGTAACAACACCGGCTTTATCATAGAGAGAGGACTGCTCTATAAAAGGTAAGATCAGGGCTAATGATGACCAGCCGCTGCGCCGTGAAGCAGAAGTTCCACTCACACTGTCTGTCGAATCGACCGCTTCCAGATTAGGTACCCAATACCCATTTGTGTCGTGAAAGTTGTGCAATCCGATCCCAATCTGATGCAGATTGTTTGCGCATTGCATTCGTCTTGCCGCCTCCCTAGCTGCCTGAACCGCAGGTAACAATAACCCAACCAACAACCCAATAATCGCAATTACCACCAACAACTCAACCAGAGTAAAACCCGAAAATGAACCGAAAATTGAAAATTTTTTCATTTTTTTATTCTTTTAATTTAGGTTTGTGTATCAACTTTAACTTTGTTAAACACCAATAACGGTACAACTCATACCGCATGAAACAATTATTACCCGTAAACATAAGAGTAATTGTTGGTGTGAATGTTATAATTGCAAACCGTGTGCCGGAATTTGTCATACCTGTATCAATTACAAGTTACGGCAATAAAAACACAAATCATTAAGAATAAAAATACTTCCGCAATTTCCCTGAATTTATAGACTCAGATGTTCAAAAACGAATATTCAAAATCAAAATTTTTCACTCGAAAAATTTTTTAAAAGATATTTCATTAAAATCGGAAACAGAAATTAAACCGTCAAATACGATAGCCCGCCGT
Organism: Planctomycetaceae bacterium; assembly: GCA_031288765.1. Lineage (GTDB taxonomy): Bacteria > Planctomycetota > Planctomycetia > Pirellulales > Thermoguttaceae > WRKP01. Next base: position 2,005 of record JAITQV010000528.1, on the reverse strand, counting down.
GATATTTGCTGGAATTAACCGTGAAATATCACGGCATTTTTGGCTGTTGTCTATTTTTGTTAACCACAGAATACACGGAACACACGGAATTTAGTAAATTGATAAGATCACAAGTTTATTTTTTGAGGATACAAAATGAATACAATAACAAAAAAATATTACTGAAAATCTATATCGGCGTAATCTGCGGACTATATTTCCCGTGTATTCAGTGGTTAATAAATAGACAATGACATTTTTTGACCATGCAAGAATTTCGGCAAAAAATCAAATATTTTCCCGTAATTCCGTTGTAATGCTTGAACAATTCAAGTTATTCTATACAATTCAATTCCTCATTGACCGGTTTGTTTGGAGCAAGGAATCCTAAAATATTATTTTTTGAAATTTATAAACAATGTTGAATCACGACAGAAGCCATACCATTTTTTCCGAAGCACAAAATCTGATTCCGGGCGGCGTGAACAGTCCGGCGCGGGCGTTTGGTGCTGTCGGCGGTGAACCGATTGTCATGGAACGCGGTGAGGGGGCATACCTGATTGATGTTGACGGACACCGCTATCTCGATTACGTTCAATCTTGGGGACCCATGATTTTGGGTCATGCTCATCCGTCGGTAGTTGAAGCGGTTCAGGCGGCATTGCTCAAGGGAACCAGTTTCGGCGCGCCAACCGAAACGGAAAATAAACTTGCCAAACTGATTATTGATTTGGTTCCTTCAATCGAAAAAATCAGGTTTGTCAATTCCGGCACCGAAGCCGCCATGAGTGCAATTCGTCTGGCACGCGGTTTTACCGGTCGGACGAAGATTGTGAAATTTATCGGCAATTATCACGGACATGTTGATGCGTTACTTGTTGCGGCTGGGAGTTCGGCGGCAACACTGGGAGTTCCCAACTCGCCGGGTGTTACACCGGGAACTGTTGCGGATACAATTTTGTTACCGTACAACAATGTTGACGCACTGAAAAAAACATTTCAGGAAATCGGCAAAGAGATTGCGGCGGTGATTGTTGAGCCGGTTGCAGGAAATATGGGTTGTGTTATCGGCAGTTCCAATTTTTTGTACGAATTGCGGCATTTGACGCAAACCAACGGAGCGGTTCTTATTTTTGACGAGGTATTGAGTGGTTTTCGTGCCGGAAAAGGCGGTGCCGGGCAGCGTTTCAGTATTACGCCGGATATTACAACTCTCGGTAAAGTTATCGGCGGCGGTTTACCGGTTGGTGCGTACGGCGGCAAAGCGGAAATTATGAACAATATTTTACCGGTAGGCAAAGTCTTTCAGGCGGGAACTCTCAGCGGTAATCCTTTGGCAATGGCAGCCGGAATTTCTACCATTCGGACGTTACAGGAACTCAATGCCTTTCCGATTTTGGAACGTAAAATGACAATGCTTGCCGAAGGACTTGAAGATGAAGCCCGATCTGCCGGAATTCCTGTTGCGGTTGAGCAGATTGGTTCCATGATGACATTGTTTTTTCTTGCCGGGCATAAAGACAATACCGAAAAATATCATGTCAGCAGTACGACATTCAACGGCAGTACGGTGGATCGTTCTACGGCGACGAGTTCGACCGGCGGTTGTTTTGCGAACAAAATTATCGATTGGGAAACCGCGTCAATGTGTAACACGCAACGTTACGCAACATTTTTTTGGAATATGTTGGATCGCGGTTTTTATTTTCCGTGCAGTCAATTTGAAGTGTTTTTCATGTCAACCGCCATTACTGAATCGGAGATTCAACAAACAATTGATGCCGCGAAAGAAGTGTTCAAAATAATGGTATCTTAGACGTCTCTGTTCAGCCGAATGTATTATTTTGCAGCAATTTTGGGCGAAATTGTATCTTTTTTGAACATTCGGACGTGCAAAATGCAAAAAATGTCGTGTGACAATCGGCAATTGTCGTGTGACAATCGGCAATTGTCGTGTGACAACCGGCAATTGTCGTATGACAATCGGCGATTGTCGTTTGGCAGCCGGCAATTGTCGTGCGACAGC
>JAITQV010000454.1 GCA_031288765.1 Planctomycetaceae bacterium | reverse complement strand
TTATCTCTCGTGAGATGGCTTTCATCTCATGCGAAACGGGGTTATCTCACGTGAGATAGGTTTCATCTCGCGCGGGATTTTTTTTATCTCTCGTATGTTTTCCGGGCTTTTGTAACATCTTTTTCTGTTCTTAAAGGTAAGGAATTACGTTGTGTTCATGTCTTAAAATAATACACATCAAGGAATTAGGAAAAGTCGTGTGTCAGCGGAAACAACAAAGGTGTGTAAAAGTGTGAAGGGTATTACCGACGATTTTTGCCAACAAAAGGTAGGCGACTGTTGTGTGAAAGCCCTTCGGCGAACGGTTGCCTACCTTGTGAATTGTTAATCGTAAAATGGATGAACGATTGCCGACCTGACTGAATAAATACAGAAATAAAATCAAATATTGCGGCAAACAGTTATGTTGCCGGCTCGCCAAAAATAAGTGAATCGCACACTCTTCCGGTATTTTCATCTCCCAAATAAAAATCCATGTCTTGAAAAGATTGCTTATTTAAGATATTATGTATGTGAGTTTTCAATTTATTATATTCGTTCACCTTTTAATATAATAAATTTACCCTTTTTAACGTACTTTAGTACCGCCGAATACCGGCGTTTAATACAATGCTTAATACTATGACTGAAACAACATCTTCCAATTGTGATTGTTCGCGGCGTGATTTTCTCAAAGGCGGAGTTCTTGCGGCGGCAGTTCCGGCGGTTGGTGCCGGAGCGTTTTATTTCGGTTACAACGCCACACACGGACATCCGGTTCGTGTTGGTGTTGTCGGCACCGGAGACGAAGGACAAGTCCTTCTCGGTGCTATCAATCCCGCCTATATTGAGGTTAAGTCCATCGCCGACATCCGACCCTACAACCAACACCGCGCTTTTTACGGCGATGTGTCCTCTCCGGCAGCTCTCAAAGCCCGAAAAGGTCTTCTCGCCGTTTATAACTGGAAAACAGAACTCGAAGCCCGAAAACATGTCAAAGTTTATACCGATTACCGCGAACTGATTAAAAATGCCCAAAAAGACGGAATCGAAGCTATCATTATCGGTTTGCCCTTACATTTGCACGCTCCGGCGGCAGTGTACGCAATGCGTCAGGGTTTGCACGTTCTGACCGAAAAACTAATGGGACATAGTGTTGCGAATTGTAAGGAAATGGCGCGTGCCGCCGCCGAAACACATAAACATCTGGCAACCGGACATCAACGGCATTACAATATTCTGTATCAAGAGGCGGTTGATCAAATTCGCCGCGGTTTGCTCGGTAATATTCATTACATCCGCGCTCAATGGCACCGGAATAATTCCCCCGGCGGCGATAGCTGGCAAATGCCAATGCCAAGAACAATTAAACCGACCGACTTGCAGGCGGCAAGACTTGAAAATGAACTTCGGGCTTGGAAACGTGAATTAAACAACGCACGAGGCGCGGCTATCGAAGAATGGTCGAAAAAAGTTGCACTGAAAGAAGCCCAAATTGCCGATTACGTTTTGGCAAACGGAGGACCTTATCTTGGGTTGGAACTTAAACCGGCAAAAGATTACGGTTATGAAGACGGTGTCTTTGAAGGAGACGGCGAAAAATATGAACGTCCCGCCGCCGAAGAACTTCTCCGTTGGCGGCTTTGGCGGCGTACCGGCGGCGGTTTAATGGTCGAACTCGGCTCTCACCAACTCGATGCCGCAAGCATTTTTCTTGCCGCAAATCGGGATTATTATCTTGATCAAATTGCCAGTTCCGCTCCGCGCGGAGAAAAAGTTCATCCGCTCAAGGTTCATGTTTCGGCAAACCGGAACATTTTTCAACTTGACCGCGAAGCCAATGACCATATCACAACACTGGTCGAATTTCCCGCTCCCGATTACAACGACAAAACTCCGGCAGGACGTAAACGGAAAATTTGTGTTCAATACTCAACAATTAACGGGAATGGTTTCGGCGGTTACGGTGAAATTGTTTACGGAACGGATGGAACATTGGTTTTGGAAACGGAAAGCGATTCGCAATTGTTCCGCAGCGGCGATTCGGGAAGCAAGGTCTCCGCAAAAGCGGAAAGCGCAACTCTGGATACTCAATCAAGCGGTCCCGCACAAACAGCGGTTGGCGGTGCTGTGAAAGCGGAAGTGAGCCGGGGTTACGCGGAGGAGTTGGAACATTGGGCGTGGTGTATTCGGGTGAATCCGAACAATGCCGATCCGAATTTGCAGCCGCGCTGCAATCCAAAGGTTGCGCTGGTTGATTCGGTGATCGCGCTCGTAACAAACATTGCCGCCGACGAAAGTAAAAGTATTACGTTCGATGAAAAATGGTTTGATCCTTTCGACGACGCCACTCCGGAAACCGATATCCTAAATGATCCCAACGGTAAACCGGATTTAAATAAACAAATTTATTCCGTTTAATGTTATCGTTTATTCAAAAGATATAAAAATTATTAATTATTTCGGAATTTTGAGAGGTAACAGCCAATAGGTAAATATAAGATAGGCGATCCTTTCGCTGAAAGGTCGTGTATGTTCTTATGTATTTAAGGATATTTTATGAATATAAATTGTTTAGTATTTAATGAATTTGAAACACTTGATCTTTTTGGTGCTGTTGAGGTATTTGGAAAAGTTGAGGAATGTTGCATAAAATACTTTTCAATGAATGGAGGGAAAATAATAAATAATGATAATGTTCAAATAATTACAGAAAATATCAATAGAATAGAAAAAGATGAGGTTCTCATAATACCCGGCGGAAAAGGAACAAGAATTTTAGTTAATGATGACGAATTTATACGAAAATTAAAAATTGTTGCGGAAAAATCGTTATGGTGTTTAACTGTGTGTACCGGATCCGCATTGTTGGCAAAAACCGGATTGCTTGATAATTGTGAAGCAACCTCAAATAAAAATGCGTTTGAATGGGTAAAAACCAATGGAAAAAATGTAAAATGGAAATATAAAGCCCGTTGGGTTGTGGATAAAAAATATTACACCTCAGCAGGAATTTCAGCGGGAATTGATATGAGTCTTGGATTTGTTTGCGATCATTTTGGAGAAGAGAAAGCAAAAGAAATCGCAAAAAGAATGGAGTATGAATGGAAAAATAACAAACAATATGATATTTTTTCTAAAATTATACGAAAATAGATAAATTGTTTACCGGAGAACGTTTTAAAACAGAATTATTGAAAGAACAAAACGGTGTTGCTTCCAAACGGTTGACGAAAGAAGATCGTGTAACTTACCGTATTCCGAAAAATAAAGAGAACAATAAGAAGGTTGTTGTTCTTCGATGTAAAGAACATTATAAAGGTATTTAAAACCTCAACAATATTGTAATTATTTTGTAGATTTTTTTCAAACAAATTAACCCCTTTAACAATAACAAAAACCTATGCACTTAACACCAGACCAGCGTAACATCGGTAAAGAAAATTTTTATGCAGTGATTGGAAGCGATTTGCTTCAACGTGATCTGCTCAAAGAAGTCAACGCAAAAGAATTATCGTCCGGTAAAGGACTTGGCGGTAAATTTTTTGGTTACGGAACTGTTGAAAAACCGGTTCGGGTTGCCGTTCTTGGAACCGGCGATGAAGGAGGCGTTCTTATCGGAGCAATCAACCCGAAATATGTTCAGGTTGTCGCTATTGCCGATATCCGTCCTTTCAATCAATACCGTGCCTTTCACGGTGATATAGCCGCATTGTCTGTCCGTTCCGGCTTGATTGCCAAGTACGGTTGGAAAGACGAAGCCGAAGCCAGAAATCATGTACGGGTTTATGGCGATTACAAAGAACTCCTCGAAAAAGAAAAAAATAACAATGACCCCGAATCATCCGTCGAAGCGGTAATTATCGGTCTTCCCCTTTTCCTTCACGCTCCGGCTGCAATCGCCGCAATGAAACAAGGATATCATGTTTTGACCGAAAAATTAATGGCTCATACGGTCGCCAATTGCAAAGAAATGGCACGAGCGGCGGAATTGTACAAAAAACATTGCGCCACCGGACATCAACGGCATTACAATGTCTTGTACGATCATGTTGTTAAATTGTTACAAAGCGGCGTGATGGGCGATTTACATTACGTCAGAGCACAGTGGCATCGTAATAACCGACCCGGTTCGGATAGCTGGAAACAACCCGTGCCGAAAGGAATCAAACCGGATGACGGAATATTGACCGGTCGTATCGAACGAAGTCTCGCAAATCTGGAAAAAACACAAAAAGATACGGCAACAAAATTAAGTGCTGATGACCGTAAACTCCTTGAACGGCAAATTGCTCAAGCAAAAGCACAACTCGCCGATGAAATTCTGGTCAAAGGCGGAGAACTAAACGGATTTACGTTCAAATCAGCAGAACAATATGGTTACAAAAGTGAACAATTTCAAATTGAAGGTTCGCCGAAACCTTATGACCGTCCGGCAGCGGAAGAACTGATTCGTTGGCGGCTTTTCGACCGAACCAGTGCCGGTTTGATGGCGGAACTCGGTTCGCACCAACTCGATGCGGCAAGTATTTTTATTGCGGCAATGCACGGCGGAAAAAAACAATATCCGCTTGCCGTCAGTGCAACATCAACCCGAACAATTTTTCCGCCCGATTTGGAAAGTCCGATTGATCGGGATGTGGACGACCATGTTCATTGTGTTTATGATTACGCCGGACCGGGTTACAATAAAAATGATGAACTCGGTAAACAACGAAAAATTACCGTTGCGTATTCCTCAATTAATGGTAATGGTTTCGGCGGTTACGGCGAAACCGTCTTCGGAACCAAAGGAACTCTTGTCATCGAAACAGAAAAAGAAGCAATGTTTTACCAACGCGCCGAAGTAAATAAGAAAACAAAAATTGTTGCCAAAGGTGAAGGCAAAAAACAAGAATTGATTATTGAAACACCGGAAGACGGCGACCCGCTCTCTGCCGCAATCGGGTTGCAGGCAACATTCGGCGATGTCAGCAGAGGTTATTGTGAAGAGATTGAACATTGGGCGTTTTGCATCCGTGAAAATCCCGAAGCCGATCACTCCAAACCAATGCCGCGTTGTTATCCTGAAATTGCTATGGCGGACGCCGTGATTGCACTAACAACCAATATTGCCGCAAAACGAGGTGAAACTGTCGAATTTGATACGGCGTGGTTTGATGTTAAAAGTAACGCAACTCCCGAAGCTGCGTTTGCCGAAACAGAAGAACAGAAAAAATATTACTCGCCAAACCTCGAACGATACGCATAATTTTTGTACCGATTCGTAAATAAAATGTCAATGTAAAAAACTTGAAAGAGTATTACTGTAAACGGTTATAAAATTATGAAAGGAAATATTTATGTTAGGTAGTAGAAAATTACCGATAGGCATCCAAGATTTTGAAGATCTTCGTAGTAATGATTATTTATACGTGGACAAAACGTTTTATGTTTATCAACTGAAAACGATAGGAAAACCTTATTTTCTTAGTCGTCCTCGTCGTTTCGGTAAGAGCCTTTTTCTTTCAACGCTTAAAGCATACTTTCTCGGCAAGAAGGAACTTTTTGACGGATTGGCAATTGCTGAATTGGAAAAGGATTGGTTGGAATATCCGGTTATTTATATTGACCTCAACAAGGCATCCTATCAGGATGCCCAAACACTTAGTGATGTTATTGATGAGATTTTGAAAGTCCACGAGACGGAATGGGAAATGACAAATATCGCTACGAGATTATCCTTACGTTTTGATAATCTAATAAAAACCGCCTATAAAAAATCAGGTCGAAAAGTAGTTGTTTTAGTCGATGAATATGACAAACCGTTACTTAATACCTTAGACAATGTGGAAGTTAATGAATCCATGCGTGACATATTGAAGGGGTTTTACGGAATTTTGAAAAGTGCGGACGCGTATTTACGTTTTGTTTTTCTTACGGGAGTTACGAAATTCTCGAAAGTCAGTGTTTTTAGCGATTTGAATAACCTGGTTGATATTAGTTTGGACAAACAATTTGCGGGAATTTGTGGAATCTCTGAAACCGAATTAATCCGAAATTTTGAACCGGAAATTAAAAAATTATCCGAAGAGGTTAATCGGTCTTATAATGAAACACTTGCGAAATTGAAAAAACATTATGACGGTTATCGTTTTGCCAAAATCAGTGAGGATATGTATAATCCGTTTAGTATTTTGAACACTTTTTTTAATCGTGATTTCGGCGATTATTGGTTTGCAACCGGT
>JAITQV010000309.1 GCA_031288765.1 Planctomycetaceae bacterium | reverse complement strand
AATTTGCCGTTGCCGGAACCGGTTGTAAAATCGGCGAAAAAAACCCGTGTTCCAGAGAGTACGCAACATAAGTTGGATATTTAATGTAATTTCATTGGTTCTGAATGTAAAATGAATTGTTTGTAATATTTTTTGCTATCGGCAATCCGCTTTTTACTATCAACCACTTACTATCAACCACAATAATTTTTCATGTTTGCGATTATTGATTTTAAGGCGGGGAATTTAACGAGTGTCAAATTGGCATTGGAGACAATCGGTGTTACCGGAACGATTACTTCCGACCCGAAAATAGTTGCCAAAGCGGAACGGGTAATTTTTCCGGGTGTTGGCGCGGCAGGAGCGGCGATGCAAAATCTTCGGAATTTCGGGCTCGATGATGCACTTCGTGATATTGTGCGGCGCGGGGTTCCATTGTTGGGAATTTGTGTTGGTATGCAGGTTCTTCTTGATTTTTCCGAAGAGGACAACGGCACAGCGATGCTTGGATTGATACCGGGGCGAGTGATACGTTTTTCACCGACCAATTCTTGGGATAAAGTTCCGCAAATCGGTTGGAACAATGTTTACTGGTCGGCGGAAAATGCGGAAACGTTTTTTTTTCGGAAAATTGTCAATCAAAGCGATTTTTATTTTGTCCACAGTTATTATCCTATACCGGCTAATCCTTCCCATATTTTAGCGCAAACCGATTATGCCGGAACAACATTTGCCTCGATTCTCAGGCATGAAAATATTATTGCAACACAGTTTCATCCTGAAAAATCCGGCAAATTGGGTTTGCAACTCTTACAAAATTTCCTCACGTTTGCGAATTGATGCGGCTTAAAATAAAGGTATCTATTCAGTCAGGTTGGCAACCTTCGCTCATTTTATGATTAACAATTCACAAGGTAGGCAACCGTTGGGTGAAAGCCCTGCGCCAAACGGTTGCCTTGTCGGCTTGCCGACAACAGGGAATTACAAAAATCATAATAATTAAAATACCGCCAATGTCGGGATTGATGATTTCGGCGTGGAAACAAAAATTTGTCGGCTAAAACCGACGCAACCGTTCGGCGAGCGATTGCCTACCTTGTGAATTGTTAACCGCAAGACAGGCGAATGATTGCCTTCAAGTCCCGCAAGGGACGAGATGTGCATAACCGTAGGTGGAGCGAAGCGCAACCTACGGATCACGCCTCCCACAAAACTGATCCGGCGGTTGCGCTGCGCTTCACCGCCGGTTATGCACATCACACCCCTTGCGGGGTTAAGATTCCGGTTGCCGTGCGGAAAAAAAAATCTGCCGGCTAACGCCGACGCAACCCTTCGGCGAACGATTATTTACCTTGTGAATTGGGGGCATTCGATCCGGCGGTTGTGATTCGCTCCACCCGCCGGTTATGCACATCTCGCCCTACGAACTTAGAAAAAAATCAGATTGGAAATAAGGTTGCCCCTCGTCATTATCCAACAAACCGCCATCCAACAAACCACCGAATAGATATACTTTGAGAGGTAATTTCCTACCGTTCAAAATATACGAATATTAGACAAAAAAGAATGAGCCGGAAGAAAAACTTCCGGCTCCTTGCGTTTTACACTTTAAGCTTTTTCAAACTTGTTGCGTGAAGTTCGCACCACTATTGAATCAACGATGCGGCGTATTGCGGAAGCTGGTTGGCAACACCCAATGTCCTCATACCGGATTGAATCAATAGTTGTAATTTTGTCAGGTTGGAGCTTTCTTCCGCGAAATCTGCGTTGGAGATTTGCGCTTCCGATTCCGTCAACGCCGTCAACGAATCCTGCAACGCCGCAATATTCGGTTCGAGCGAAGCCTTTTGGATAGCACCCAACCGCCCGCGTGTGGTCGCAACAGTTGAAATCGCTTCATTGACAATTTTGTCCGCCAACTTCCGGCTGGCATCGGAAGTTCGCAAATCGGCATTGCCGCCGCTTTTGAGTTGGTACAGTTGTCCGCTGGCTCCGCCAAGACGTGTGGTCATCATCGAACCAATCCCCAACCGCATCTGCTGCGTCGAAACAACATCAGGACCCAGTTGGAACAACGCCCCGCCGCCGTCTATCGTGAATCCCGTCGAACCAACCGTGTTCGCAACATTCATCGATAACGCCAAATCCGGCGTGTTGATGGAAATCGTGTTGCCTTTGGCACTGGCAAGATTACCGTTGATTGTGGCAATCATATCACTTCCGGTAGTATAACTTACTTTGTTACCGTAGTAATCGTAAGTGTCAAACGACCCCTGAGCAACATAAACATTAACATAGTTACCGCTGCCGGATTCCGCCGCCTGCAAAATCAACCGCTCGTTCGAATCCGCCTGTCCGGTCATTCCGATACCGCTGGATGTGCCGGTCTGGTTGTTTCCGCTAATCGCCGGAGAATCCACCCGATAACCGCCCACCGTCTGAGCCGAAACCTTTGTTACATCACGGAAGAACTCGACCTGACCAATTCCCGTGTCCGCTGTATTTAATGAAGCTTCTGCGGAAAAGTAAGCCCTAAATGTGTCGTTGGCGTTCAATGCCTGGGCAAGAGTAACACTATTGACAAGGCTCTCGGTATTTGTATCCTGAATGTTACCGGTAATAATTAATGACCGGCTGCCGTCTTCATTCTGAACATACTTGACATCAATAGACGGAATAACATCCGTAGCGGAGGGATCCGTATATTGCGTCAAGTCTGTACGGCTTGTATCGTTAACAAAGTAAATGTTGACTCCCGCCATATCGGTTCCTTTTTCATTTGCCTTGATAACCAAAGCCGGATCGTCTGTTCCGACACCGCGAGTTCCAATCGGTGTTCCCGACGCCGAAGTCGCTGAAATCTTTGTTGTTGTTTGATTTCCCGCATCGGTAATCGCTGCATCACCCGAAACACCGCTGGCAGCCAGTTTAACGGCATCACCGGTTGCGCCCGTGTAAGCACGAATCGCTTCCCAGTTTGCCGCAATGGCTCCATTAACCGCTGCCGTAACATCAGCATCTACAGTTGTACCGCCGCTAACAATTTCCGGACCGAGATAGATTGTCAGTTTTCCGGTCGTTTCATCAAACCCTTCGATTGTTTCATCGCGTGTAAACCCAAAGGTTAAACCGTTCACCGCCGATGTATTACCAAATGTCAGCGTTGCGCTTGCCGTTACTGTAGAGTCCCAGTCACCCGTATCACTAAGACCGCCGTTACCGCTGTCGGCAGTTACCGCTGCCACTCCCTCAACCGCCGTACCGCTGGCAACTCTTGCAATTGCAAAATCGGCGGTTAACGATTGATTCGTTCCGAGTAAAACGAGGTCACCTTGTGCAACAGTACAAGGACCGGGTTGATTGGTCGGCTGAACAATGCCAAGTCCGTAAGGAGCCGGGCAGTTTTCGATAACAATAGGATCACCGCAACTATCAACCCCGAAAATACGACCGTTCGGATCAACCCCGGGCGGATAAAGCACTTCCGCACTCACGCCCATCGTCTCTTCCGGCGTTAATCGGTCAAACAAATCGGCAATGTCTTTGGCT
>JAITQV010000260.1 GCA_031288765.1 Planctomycetaceae bacterium | reverse complement strand
GGACATGATCTTGCCAAAATTGAAAAAGATACAGACCGTGACCGGTTTATGTCTTCCGACGAAGCGAAAGATTATGGATTGATTGATCAGGTGATTGAAAAAATTGTGAAATAATAATTTAGACGTTTAATATACTGCTTGTACTAAGAATTTCGCCGATTCAAAAACGTAAAAGCCGGTTTTCCGATAAGTAAGCAGGCGAAAGTTACTGAAATTTTAAGCGCAAACATTTTAATAAAATTATCTTTATAATTTTATGCCTACAATTTATGATAATATTGAACATATCCTGACGGATGGTTTGGGCAAAACTTTAGAACTTTCTAAAAGGGCTGATTGTTGTATCGGTTATTTTAATTTACGCGGCTGGAATGAAATCGCCGAAAAAATCGATCAGTTGTCCGGTGATGAAATTACAGAAAAGAATACTAAGATTCATCGGGTTTGTCGGCTTCTTATTGGAATGCAGGTAAAACCAACTGATATTTTGCAGAGATATTATTATCAACAAGGCGGCGAATCTATTGATAATGCCCAAGCTGATCGGCTCAGAAAACAACTTGCGCAAGAATTTCGTGATCAACTGACAATCGGTATTCCGACCAATCAGGATGAAAAAACTCTTCGGCAGTTAAGCCGGCAAATGAAAGATAAAAAGTTGCGCGTCAAACTTCATCTGCGATATCCGTTACATGCTAAACTTTATTTGGCATATAGCGACGATGCGCGAGTTCCGATTGTCGGTTTTTTGGGCAGCAGTAATCTCACTTTTGCCGGGCTTGTTAAACAAGGCGAACTCAATATTGATGTATTGGAACAAGACGCCGCGCAAAAATTGGCAACATGGTTTGTTGAACGTTGGAATGACAGTAAATCAATTGATATTACCGAAGACCTCATTGAGATTATTGATCATTCGTGGGCGGGTGATCGGTTGATTCCGCCGTATTATATTTATATAAAAATTGCTTATCATCTTTCTTATGAAGCGCGGATGGGGATTGCTGATTTTACGATTCCGCCAACATTCAAAAATACATTGCTGGATTTTCAGGAAACAGCCGTTTCTGTTGCTGCGCGGCATCTTCATAAACATGGCGGAGTTGTTATCGGCGATGTTGTTGGTCTTGGAAAAACGATTATTGCTACGGCTTTAGCTAAATTATTTGAAGATGATTTTTCGCATGAAACCTTGATTATTTGTCCGAAAAATTTGTGTGAAATGTGGAAAGGTTATGTCCATCAATACCAGTTGCATGCAAAAGTTATTTCACAAAGTCAGGTACTCTCTGATTTGAAAAACGAGCGGCGTTACCGTACTGTAATTATTGATGAAAGCCACAATTTACGCAACAGAGAGGGAAGGCGGTATGCCGCAATCAAAGATTATCTTGACCGCAACGAAAGTAAAGTGGTTTTACTTTCCGCAACACCATACAACAAATCATATATCGACCTTGCGAATCAACTTCGTTTGTTTATATCGGAGGATAAAGATTTGGGGATTAGTCCTGAAAAGTACATTAAAAAAATGGGCGGGCTAGTTCATTTCAACGCAAATTATTCGGATATTTCACCGCGTAGTTTGAAAGCGTTTGAATTAAGTCAGGAACCGGATGATTGGCAAAATCTCATGCAGCTTTATCTTGTACGCCGAACCAGAAATTTTATAAAAAAATACTACGCCCAAATTGATCCAAAAAACGGACGGAAATTTCTTTCGTTTCGTAATGGTATGCCTTTATATTTTCCTGAACGGATTTCAAAAAAGGTTGAATATCCTTTTGATTCCAATGATCCGAATGATCAATATGCCGCTTTATATGCGGACAATATTGTTGACACAATAAATATACTGGAATTGCCGCGATATGGATTACAACTCTACCGAAACAACAAACCAATTATTCAACCGACAAATGACGAAGAGAGTTTATTAAAAAATCTGAACCGCGCAGGAAAACGTTTGATGGGATTTTGCCGGACAATGTTGTTTAAGCGGCTTGAGAGTAGCGGATATTCATTTCTTTTATCGCTTGCGCGTCATGTTTTACGAAATTATATTTTTGTTTATGCGGTAGAAAACAAATTGCCTATTCCTATCGGAAAAAATACCGTGCAAAATCTTGATGATTTTTTGGAAGACAATGATATAGACAATGACGATCAGGAAACCAACAGTATCAATATCATTACTCAACATGAACAGTATATTGAAAAAGCAAAAGAGATTTATCAGCTATATTCGAATGATGAATATAAGCGGCGTTTTGATTGGATACACAGTGAATTTTTTACGGAAGTATTGTCGGAATTTCTTGAAAAGGACAACAGAAATATTCTCAAAATATTAGCTGCCGTTAAAACATGGAATCCCGATAAAGACCGGCAACTCAACGCTCTTTATGATTTGTTGACACAAAAACATCCCAACGATAAGGTGTTGGTTTTTACGCAGTTTGCGGATACGGCTCTTTATCTCACCGAGCAGTTAAAACGGCGCGGCGTAACAAATATCGACAGTGTTACAGGAGATGACGACAACCCGACGCAAAAAGCGGTTCGATTCTGTCCGCAAAGTAATCGGCAACAAAATAACACTGAAAATAATGATCAGGAATTACGAATCCTGATCTCAACAGACGTTCTAAGCGAAGGACAAAATTTACAAGACGCTCATATTATCGTAAATTATGATTTGCCGTGGGCAATTATACGTTTGATTCAACGTGCCGGACGTGTTGACCGAATTGGGCAAAAGGCAAAAGAGATTTTTTGTTACTCATTTTTGCCGGAAGACGGAATTGAAAAAATTATTGCGTTGCGTGAACGATTAAGGCAGAGAATCAAAGAAAATGCCGATCTGCTTGGCAGTGATGAAACATTTTTTGATGGTGATCCGATCAACATTGCTGATTTATACAACGAAAATTCAGGATGGCTCAATGCCGATGATGAAGACGCCGAAGTGGATCTCGGTTCTCAAGCGTTGAAAATATGGGAAGAAGCGGTCAAAAAGCAACCTGAGTTGGAAAAGATTATTCCTGAATTACCCTATGTTATCTACTCAACAAAACGAAATACCGAAATCTCTGCGAAAGACGGTGTTATTGTTTATACAAAAACTCCGAATGACGACAATATTCTTACATGGATTGATCAGGAAAAAAATATTGTTTCGCAATCGCCGGTTGAAATTTTTCAGGTTGCCGCTTGTAGTTCTGATACAAAATCAATTACAAGACTGGAAAACCATCACGATTTAGTAAAAATATCTCTTGATATGATTCATGATGCCGCTAAAAACCGCGTATCCTCTTTGGGTAAACCATCCGGTGTAAAATACCGTGTTTATGCTCGCCTTGACAGGTACTGCAACGAAAATTTAGATAAACCGTTACTAATCACTGATACGCTAAAAAAAACAATTGACAACATTTTAAGGTTCAGACTGCGCGAACACGCAAAAGAATCATTACTCCGGCACATAAAATTAGGAATAAACGATGAAGATTTAGTTAAATTAGTAACAGGATTGTACGAAAACAATGAACTGGTTTTTAAAGACGAAGATGAAAACCAAAATACCGAACCACAAATAATCTGCTCAATGGGAATTATTAACACAACAACATAAAAATAGAATTTTTTATTATTTAACATGAGCCTGACAAAAACTGAATTTACCAACTATCTCAAAAAGTTCGATTTTCGTAATCTTTTTAACGAGATGGGTTGGAATAACGATAAAACCAAACTTCCTATTGTTGTTGATGATGCTGCGTTTGAACTTCAAGTGGTTGCGGAAAAAAGCGGTTTCAAGATTCTTGTCTGTTCGCCGTTACCAAACGGGAGTATTCCGGAATACACGATAAGACGAACCATTGATAACAAAACAACAAAATTTTTTCACGAACATCTATTGATTTTTGTTAATAAAAATAATACAGAGCAACTTTGGCAGCTTGTTGTAAAACAGCCGCCGAAACCGATAACCGTTACGACAACAAGATGGAACAAAAAACAAAGTATTGATCTGCTCTATCAACGTTTTGCTAATGTCTTTTTTGAATTAGATGAAGAAGATAAGATAACAATTATTGACGTTAAAAATCGGCTTCTCGAAAATTTTCAGGTCAACAATGAAAAAGTTACGAAGAAATTTTATGACCGTTTTAAAACCGAACACGAAAAATTTAAGAGTTTCATTAAAGGAATCAAAGAAATTGCCGATCTTGAATGGTATGTTTCATTGATGTTGAATCGGTTGATGTTTATTTATTTTATTCAGAAAAAAAGATTTCTTGACGGCGATATTCATTACCTAAAAAATCGATTGCAAGAAATACAAAATCTCCATGGAAAGAATAAATTTCATCAAACGTTTTATCGATATTTTCTGCTGAAATTGTTTCACAATGGTTTGGGAAAACGGGAACGTAATAAAGAATTGGAAAAACTTATTGGAAAAATTCCATACTTAAACGGTGGTTTTTTTGAAGTTCATGAAATAGAATCACGCAACGATAATATTGATATTCCGGATGAAGCTTTTGAGAAACTGTTTCAGTTTTTTGACGAATACGAATGGCATCTTGACACGCGTCATCAGGTGACGGGCAAAGAAATCAATCCTGATGTTGTCGGATATATTTTTGAAAAATACATTAACCAAAAGGAGAAAGGCGCGTATTATACCAAAGAAGACATTACCGAATACATTTCAAAAAACACGATTATTCCGTTTTTGTTCGATAAATCGGGAATTGACGAAAACCATCCGGTGTGGAAATTGTTACAAAACGATCCTGATCGTTATATTTATGATGCGGTAAAAACAGGTATTCTCAGAAAGGATATTGACAAAGAAGAAGTTGAAATTGTTTCGTTACCGCCGGACATCGAAATTGGTATCAACAATGTTTCCCAACGAACCGATTGGAACAAACCGGCTTCGTCTGATTATGCGTTGCCGACGGAAACTTGGCGCGAACATATAGAACGGCGTAAGCGTTGTCTTGATATTCGCAACAAAATTAAATCAGGCGATGTTAAAACCGTCAACGATTTAATAACGTTTAATTTGGATATTCGGCAGTTAGCGCAAGACATGATTGTTAATACCGACGATTCTGAATGGCTTTGGCAATTTTATTCTGCGTTGGATTCCGTAACGATTCTTGATCCGACTTGCGGCAGCGGCGCGTTTCTGTTTGCAGCAATGAATATACTAGAACCGCTCTATGAAGCATGTTTAGACAGAATGGAAAATATGACACCGCCGACGCATAAAATAGCTGAAGTTTTAAAAAAAATCAAACTGCATCCAAACCGGCGATATTTTATTTACAAGAACATTATTTTGAACAATCTTTATGGTGTGGACATAATGGACGAGGCGATAGAGATTTGCAAATTGCGGTTATTTTTGAAACTGGCGGCGGAGGTGGAAACAGATGATAAGATGGAGCCGTTACCGGATATTGATTTCAATATTCGCAGCGGTAATACGTTGGTCGGTTATGTTTCATTGGAACAAATAAAAGAAACGCAGAAAGACAAACTTACGCTTGACGACGAGTTGCAAAAAATTGAACAAAACGCAAATAATATTGACAAGATGTTTCAGGAATTTCGCAAATGTCAAATTAATGAGGATCAGAATCAAGCCAAATTTATTTCAAATTTGAAAGGAGATTTACGCAACAAATTAAACAATTTGCGAGATCAACTAGATCATTATTTAGCAAACGAATACAAAATCAACCTTGAAAAACCAGACGAATTTTCAGCATGGCAAAAATCACATCAACCCTTCCATTGGATCGTAGAATTTTACGGAATCTTACACAACGGCGGCTTCGATGTCGTTATCGGAAATCCGCCGTATGTCGAATATAGTAATGTTAAAAAATCGTACATAATTCAAGAATACAAAACTGAAACTTGCGGAAATTTGTACACATCAATTATTGAACGCAGTATAAAAATAGTAAAGAAAAAATCACGAGTCGGAATGATTATCCAAATATCGGCTTTTTGTACACAAAGAATGTCTGCTTTTCAGAATTTATGGTTTGATAATTCTGCTAAATCTTTTACATCATTTTTTGATGATAGACCTGGTAAATTATTTGATGGTCTCAATCATATTAAAGTTGCAATTTGTATGAATGAAGTTGGTAAAAATTTAAATAACAAATTTGCAACAACCCGATTTACGCGTTTTTATACAGAAGTACGTTATGCTTTATTTCAAACACTGGTTTATGCAGACTTGCCGCAAATTTATAGAACAAAAACACACGTTAAAAGGTTAGCAAGCAGTATTGAAATTAATATTGTTGATAAAATCAATAAGGGACAAACTCTTGAAAATTTTGTTATTAACGGATCCAAAAATAATTTGTTTTATAAAAATGCGGGCAATCAATATTTTAGAATGTGTTACACAAAACAGCCCTCAATGGAAAAAAACGGACTCCCGATAAATTCATCAACTCTCAATTCGGTTAGTTTTTCGTTTGACAAATATATTGCTATGGCGATTATTAGTTCCAATTTATTTAATTATTGGTGGTTTATAACATCTGATACATATCACTTGACCAAGTTCGATATTTTTTCTTTTAGGGTATTTACAATTACGAATCTTTCTTCCTCTCAACAAATGAAATTAATAAAACTTGGTCAATCACTTGAAAAGGATTATTGGAACAACTCACAAATTAAAAGAACATATTATAAAAATATTGGAGAGATTAAGTATCAAGAATTTTACGCAAAACAATCGAAACCGATCATAGACGAGATTGATCGTGAATTAGCGCAACATTATGGATTTACCGATGAGGAGTTGGATTTTATCATTAACTATGATATAAAATACCGCATGGGCGGCGAAGAGGAATGAATAAAAAAAGTTGCGATAATATTCAAAATCGTGAAAATACAATTTCCGTTGTTCTCTCAATACGATGTACTCTCCCGAATCAAAACAAAATTCGCCTAAAAATGAAGAAGTTGCAAAGGTTCATGAGGAATTATTGCGTTGATTATCGGAAACGGATTCATTTTGGTCAAGGTGGATATTTTTTGCAGAAAAATATAAAGTAAAAATATGATTCCCGTTAAAAAACAACCTGAATGGCTTATTCTTGAAATTCCAACCTGTTTAATCAAAGTCGGTAACAATATCCCTGAACCGGAACGAACAAGAATTGAACATGCGATAAACGTACTTAAATTGAACGACGATGATGAATATGTTATTTCAAAGGAAGATATAATTAGTCAGTACATTAACAAAACGATAAATTTTAATGATATATAGATAAGGCAAACTTACGCTTGACGACGAGTTGGATTTTATTATTAACTATGACGTTAAATATCGTATGGGTGTCATTGAGGATGTTGAGAATGAGTGACTGTAAGATTTACAGAGAATCTTGCGCAACTATTACTATTAACTAAAAAACGAATCGTTTCTGTTTTTTTCAACAATTTGATTTCCTGCAAGGATGTAACAGGATATGAAAAAATATTTATTAGGATTCTTATTGGTTTTTTCGGCGGCTTTGGGCTGTACGAGTCAATATCAGTACCAAACGGAACAATCATTATTGCTTCAAGAAAACCAACGTCTTGAAAATGCGTTGTATGTAACACATGCGCAACTTGTTGATTTGAAACGGGAAAATGACAGGCTTCGGAGTGCGAAACAATTCGGAAACGATATTAATTTGCCGGAACGACCTTTGACACGCCCTAAACAGATTCA
>JAITQV010000224.1 GCA_031288765.1 Planctomycetaceae bacterium | reverse complement strand
TGACAATTTCGTATCTGTTTTCTACCAACATTATGTCCCTAACGGGACATATACTATCGTAATTTTCTATTTTCATTTTTAATATTGTTCACAACCAACCTTATTTTCAACCTGATTTTTCCGAACAAAAACAACCTTAGTAGCCATAATTTCTACAAAAAACAAACCTTATTACCTTATTAAAAAATAGGAAATACGATAATAAGGTAATAAGGTTGGTTGTGGTGGAATACATGTTGCTACTAAGGTTGTTTTTGTTCGGAAAAATCAGGTTAAAAATAAGGTTGGTTTTGTATAATTGTTCAACAATTGCCCGCTAGGGCAAGCATGTTGGTAGAAAAAAATGTTATAAAAAATGGTCTTAACCCCGCTAGGGGTGTGATGTGCGCAACCTACGGATCGGAATCTCTCAAGGTAGGCAACCGTTCGCCGAACGGTTGCGTCGGCGTTAGCCGACCAGTATATTTCTTGTTGTCGGCAAGCCGACAACGCAACCGCTACGGCGAGGGGCTTTCACCCAACGGTTGCCTACCTTTTGTTGGCAAAAACCGTCGGTAATGCCCTTCACACTTTTACACACCTTTGTGGTTTCCGCTGACACATGACTTTTCCTAATTCCTTGTTGTATATCATATTAAAACTTGAATACATCGCAATTTTTCACATTTAAGACCGGAAAAAGATGTTACAAAAGCCCGGAAAACTCTCGAGAGATAAAAAAAATCTCTCGAGAAATCAAAACCATCTCTCGTGAGATCAAACCTATCTCTCGAGAGATATTAAAAAATCCCTCGAGAGATCAAACCTATCCCTCGAGAGATGAAAAAAATCTCTCGAGAGTTTTTTTCACTTTTACACCAACAAACCGGTTTTTCCAACGTCCCAATTATCAATTGAGGAGCCTTCCGAACAATTTAACAGTAAATCGCATCGATTCGGTGATTTTTGTTGGACAACAACGAGGACAAACCTTATTTTCAACCTGATTTTTCAAACAAAACAACCTGAGCAGCCCAAAGTCACAAACCAATCAACCTTATTATCTTATTAAAAAAATAGTTATCTATTCAGTTACTTGAAACTAGGTTTTCAGCCCGATTGTCGGGACAAATCACGGAATAGATACAAAAAATAAACTTGTGATCTTATCAATTGACTAATGTCCGTGTATTCTGTGGTTCATAAAAATAGACAGTTACATACAAATAATGTAAAACCGGAAAACAAGGAGGTTATTGTCAATTCCGGTTTTACTGTTTTATCGGCGTCATTTCTGTAATTTCCAATCAAGCCGTATCGGAGTGTCGCCGACCGTAATTGTTTTTTTATCGAGAAGCTGTTCTTCCATCTTCTTATCTTGTTCGTTACTTAAACGACCAAGTTCAAACGTGAATGTTCCGGGCGGCAAGTAAACCTCATAACCGGTTTCATTGTCTTTGGAATTGATACCGATTCTAGTTCTGCGGTATTTATTAACAACATTCGGATTACTTTCATAAAAGTTTATGAAATATCGATCCAACTTCACTTCTTTTCCGTTACTGTCGAAATGGTTGTCGAAAACTTTAACGGTTATAAAATCTTGACCTGACTTTATTGCTTTCCCGTCATTGTCGAAAATGCTGCCGAAAATTTTTGTTCCCTTTCTGACTGTTACAGTGAGTTCCTTAGCAACATCGCCGCCGCCGACAATAAAATGACCAACAGTCGGAAAAATAAATTGCTCTTCCGTAAAACCAACCGCACGAAGATTGAAAACATCGCCGATGTTTGCTTGAATTTCGATTTCTCCCTTTGTGTTCGGATAAACACCTTCTCCACTAATAGGACGTGTTTTCGATAACCAATCGAGAAATGAAGCGACATTATAAGCCGGAGAACCATCGGTATTGACGAATTTAATTTTGACCTTCGCCTGCTGCGGAAGAGTTGCGATAACAATCTTTTCTTTTGGATTCCATGTTACGTAATGAGATTCGCCAAAATATTTTGCCGTACCATCCGGCAATGTTACCACCTCTTTCGGTCCTTTAACGGTAAACATCATTCGTTCCAAATCTGTGGTCGGAATCCAATCGAATGTTGCTGTTCCGGTTTCATCCGTTTTGGAAAAAAAGACCGGCGGAGCGGTATTGATCGGGTAGAAATAATCTATTTTCCTTATGTTTTCTGAGTTTATTGAATTAAAAAATAAATAAGGAATAACAAACGCATTGGGAATGGGTGTACCTCTATCATCCGTAACACGAACCTGAACCGTTTGCGGTTTATCGAGAACCAAATGAAACGGACCATCGGAAATTTTATCCGGCGGCGTTTGACCTTCCCAGTCAAGAAGTTCTTCCGTTTTCCGACAGGTAAATCCTACTTCCGGTTTGATCGCATACACCTGAAGAAGACGACGACCGATATAAGGAAACCGAAAAGAACCGTCCGCTTTCGATTTCATAAATGTCGGTAGTTGTCCGTCTTCACCGCCGCCGACATAAGTACCTTCAACCGGTTTGCCGCCGGAATCTTTAACCGTTCCGGTAATTATTCGTACACCGGGATAAAGTGTTATTGTTTTGTCAATTGTATTTGTTTCGGGATCGGGACTTCCCCACGTTTTGGGGTCATACGATTCCCACGCCGCCAATGTCCAATCTTCGGAAAGGACAAAAATGTCGAGTTTCGACGACTTATTTGACGGCTCATCAAGAATTGACCGGCGGCAGCGGAGCTTGACTACTCCATGATCAACCGTGTGAATCAGTTCGTTCGACAATTTCGTGTCGTACGAAAAATTAAATGTGTAAAAATCTGTTTTCTCCAAAATCCGTCCGTCTTGATCAACGAACCGAAAGTTAATGGAAACAAATTCTTTTTCGTCTCCGGCGGAATTTTCCGTTTTAATTTTTTCTTTAATTTCCGCATTATTTTCCGTACTGTTGTTTTTTTGTACCGTTTGAGCATCGGTCAAGCCGGTAAAAACAAGCCCGAAAATCAAAAGTGTACCAAAAATTTTCTGAAACAATGTTGAGGATGATGATTTGAGGATCATGGTGATTCTCCTTTCTAAAAATTTATCTTGACATTGAAGTCCCAAAATAGTCGGGGATTTGACCCGATTTTCGACGGTACCGTACCGGCGAAACACTTTTAGGATAGAATTTCCGTACAATGGAGCCGATTGATACCCCGAAAGACGAAGAACCGCCTCATCAACCGCAAACTCCCGCTCCGAACGAAATTTCATCACAAGCAGCCACACAACCGGATTGAACCAATGCAGTATTTTAACAATCTGCGCAAGACAATGCGTTAACGGGTCAAAACGTTTATGATGCAATAATTCATGGAGCAGAATACGCCGCAATTCTTCTCTGTCGAACGTTTCCAATATTTCCTGAGACAAAAGAATTATCGGGCGGAAAATACCGCATGATGCGGCTCCAACCGGTTGTGAGGTTATCAAAACACGGGCGGGAAACCACAGTCCGGCTTGTTGCCGACATTCGGCAATCAACCGTAACATTTCCGGCGATTTGATATATTGCCAATGTTTACGGCGGCGAATGAGCTGTATTTCTCCGAGTAAAAACGGTATTGCCGCAAAAACGGCGCCAACTCCCCAAATGATTACGGTTATCGGTAGCCGTAAGTGTTGTTGCCGATTAACGGCAATCGCGGTTCGGCTTAGTTTTTCAGAGTTAGTGCCGGATGCGGCAATCAACGGTTCTTGCGGTGAATTGTTAAAATCCCCGAAACCGTGTACGGCGGGAAACGGTTCTTCAGCGGCTTCCTGAGTTTCTGCAACAGTTACGAAACGGAACAATCCAAACAAACTGAAGGAACTTGGCGGCGTGAACGGCAGCAAAAACCGGAGCAACACAACGGCAATAAGCCAAAACCGGATTTGTGCCGAAAGACGGCGTCCGAAAATCAATAAAAAACAGCAAAGGATTAACGCTAAGATTGATCCTTGCAATGAGATGTAAAGTAAGTGGGAAAACATAGGAATTTGCGGGAAACGGTAAGCGATTTTGTTTTGGCAGCGGGTCTCCGAATTAGTGTACCCAATCGAAAACCGGAGTTCGGGGAACAGCTGGCAATGCGGATTTTATACGGTTTTATTTGCTCTTTTCTTCATCTATCATTTTTTGTAATCGTTCAAGGGTTGACTGATTGATTTTTCCCTCCCGAACAAGATGGACGAGCAAGGCATCGGCGTTGCCGTGAAAAAGGCGTTGCAGGAATGATTCGCCTTCGTCCCGCACGGATTGTTCGCGGGAAACGAGCGGTGAATAAATGTAAAAGTTACGTACAGAACGGGCTTGCAAAATTCCTTTTTGCACAAGACGTGCAAGAAGAGTCCGTACTGTTTGGTGGTTCCAGCCGGTTTCCGGTAACAAAGCGTCGATAATGTCGGCAGCGGTTGCCTCTCCGCGCAACCAAATAATCTCCATAATCCGCCATTGTGCTTCCGAAATTTCATTGCGTGCCATGTTTATTTCTCCTTTCAGGGAATTGATTAGTTAAATACAATTGTAGTCATTATAACCACAAATGTAGATTCGTCAAGGGCAATTCTTTTTTTACAATAAAGAAAAAAAAGAAAAATCCCCAACCGCTCACGAAAGGGAGTTGAAGATTACCGTTTACTCTTAAAAACTGAGTGTTCACAAAGAACAGGAAATGACGTTATAAATAAACTAACTTTGAAGTTGTACGTAAACATTATTACTATTACAAATTCAGTGTATTCTGTGTATTCTGTGGTTCATAAAACATAGACAGTTACCCCAAAAATCCAAAATTTCCCGATTATCAAAATTTCCCGCTCATTAATTTTTTCACTCCCGATTGACAACAGTTCAGAAAATTGGAAAATAAGACAAGTTTAGTTTATGGGAAAATTCCGTTTCCCACTTTTTTAACTTGCCGTTATATTCTCTAACGGCTTAACTGAAGCTTAAAACGATGAAAAAGCAAATTTTGCTCCCAATGTCAATGGTTTTCTGTGTTCTTTTTTCCGTTAT
>JAITQV010000213.1 GCA_031288765.1 Planctomycetaceae bacterium | reverse complement strand
GTACCTTCAATTCCCGCACGAAAACATTGATACGATGCCATGACCACATCGCTTATACTTTGAACGGTAAGAAATTACCTCTTTTTTAATAGAAACATCTAAAAAAAATTAGTTTTGTTGTTAAAAATAAGAGGTAATTTCATGCCGTTCAAAGTATAAAAACTGTTTTTTTGACAAAAATTACAAAAATCTGCCCGTGCTCGCAACAAATATTAACGTAATAAAAAATAAATTTTCCGTTTTTCTCCTCTTTTTCAACAGATACTAATTACGTAGATTTCCCTAATCCGGCGGTCATCAATGTTGTTTTTAATAACGTTTAAGATTTATTTCCCATTGTTCTTTCAGGACGGGAATTTTATAGATGTACGGATGACAAATCGGTTATTCCAATGTGTCGGCGTCAATACCCAATTGCTCCAACCGTTTTCGGATTTCGGGAATCCGACCGGTTGACAACGATTGTAACGGTTCAGCAAATTCGCCGCTGCATATTCCCAATACCGACAAAGCACATTTCATATTAGCAAGAAATGATCCTTCGGGAAAGAGTGTGTACAATGTTTCGAGAGCCAAAAGACGTTGTTCCAATATTTCCGTTTCTTTTTGGTTTCCGGTCAAAACAGTATCATAAATCCGAACAAAAAGTTGCGGTAACAAATTGGCTCCGCCGCAAATTCCGCCGTGTCCGCCTAATTTCATTGAGGAAATCAATAAGTGTTCCGGACCTATCAGAAATCTTAAATCAGACCGTTTTCGAAAAAACTCTGTAACATTACTAAAATAATCAAGGTCGCCGCTACTGTCTTTCAAACCGATAAATTGGGGATGGTCAAATACTTCTTTAAGTGTTTCTATTTCGAAACGAATTTTAGTGTGGCTCGGTATGTTGTACAAAAATACGGGAAGTGCAAGAGATGTTGCTATGCGGATAAGGTATTTTTTCAAATCGTCTTGAGTTATCGGATAATAATAAGGAGCAGACAACACAACCGCCGAACAACCTCGTTCCGCAGCATAATTCGCTAACATTAACGATTCTTTTAATGACGTATCCGTAACAGACACTAAAACAGGAATATGTTTTGTTGCCAAACGGGTAACGCGGTCAATTATTTCACGGCGTAAGGTTGTATCCAAACTTGGACCTTCCCCGCAAGTTCCGAGCAGAAACAATCCGTGAACTCCTCCTGAAAGATGGCGTTCAACAAGATTTTCCAACCCGCGAACATCAAGTGTTTGCCAATCCAGGAGAGGGGTCAATAACGGAGGAATTATTCCGTGTAAATTCATATTTGCAACTTTTTTTTATTGTTATCGGGAGAAAATTCATAAAAAATCATAAGAAAGTTTATTAAAGAAGTTTAGCCTTAAATACCCGGTTCTCAAGAGTAATTATGCGACAAACACGCATAATTTTACGACAAATTTTCCCTTAATTTTTGTTATTTTTTATGAAAAAACGGAAAATGTTGCGGGATTATTCCGTTTTGTATAATTCCAGTTCCCAGATTCGGGCTAAATTACCGGGCGTTGCGGTAATCACAAGCCGAAATTCCGAACTCCTTACCGCCGGAAAACGTTTGCCAATATCAAGAACGTCATTGGATTTTGTTTTGGTTCCGCCGATATCCGTCCATGTTGAACCGTTACGGTATTGAAGTACAAAATCCTGAATTGGTGTTGTACCGCCGGACTGACCGGAAATTAACCGTAACGCGTTGATTTCAACGGGATTCGGAAACGCCAGCTCAACCCAGTGCGGTTCCGAAAGCAAATCACCGCCTTCATCACTAACCCAACGTCCGGCGTTGTTACTGATATCCATATTGCCGTCGTTGATATTTGTTGCGGGATAATTTGCCTTTCGGTAAAGACTTGAAACGGTAATTTTCGCATCACGTGCAAGATTCTTTCCGGCTCTCGGTAACCATGCGGGCGGCGTTAATTTTTGAACCGGTTTACCGGACGGATTCGGCTGTGCCGAATGCCAATACTGTTCCGGCGCCGGAGCAACCCCTTTTTCCATGAGTTGTTTCAATTCGGGCAAATATTTTTCGTACACGCCGCGCGGTGTTGTATTATTTTTTGTTGCGATTGATGCCGCCATTCCGACAACTTCGCCCATCATACCGCCGGTTCGCATAACACGGATTGTTCCGAGTGCAACATGAGTAACACTAATACACCGTCCCGCCATAAAAAGATTTGAAACATTTTTTGAATAAAGTGTCCGATACGGAATTGCGTAAGGCTGAATCCCTTTGTGTTTGGCAATTGTCCTGAATGCTTCATTGGAAAAATATCTTTCATTTTTTGTTTCGGGATAATGGAGGTCAATCGTCCATGTTGTTACGAAACTGGCGTCGGGCCAAAGTTCACGTTGGACGATATCCTGTTCCTGAAGAATCACATCACCCATCAAACGCCGTGATTCACGTTTTCCGGCAATAAATGCAACCCAGCCGAGTTTTCGGGTTTCCGCTTTTTCGCGCCAATTCGGTTCACTCTGATTTTTCATGTACGCCCAATGTCCGTAAGCGGCACGAAGTCCGTTATCGCGAATCCGTTCAATATCCCAAACCTGATCGTAATTCAAGCCGGTTTCCCAATCCCAATCGCCTTGAACCATAGGCTGCGCACTCTCATGCGTAAACTGATGCGCCCAAGGAAGCGGCGGAAATTCCGTCTTAACCGGTTTTCCGTCAACATCTTTGACCGGCACGGAATACCATTGAACAGACGCCCCCATTGTCATTTTGTCGGGCTGTTCCGGTGCAAGCGTTTCACGAGTTTCCGCTTTTGATTCCCGCCCCATCCGCCATTCGGCGCCGGCAAGAAAACCAAGATTCCCGTCACCGCTGCAATCCGCAAAAAGTTTGCCGGCAAATTTCGTTTCAATACCGGTTTCAATATTTTTACCAATCACCGATTTAATTTCAATCGAACCATCCGCAGATTTGGAGGTTTCCGTTGCGATAACATGTGTATTCAAATAGAGGGTGATATTTTTTTCCGCTTTAACGGCGTTGAGTTTTTTCTCATCTTTGTAATATTCACCGGGTTGGGCGTTTCCTTCGTGTTGCGGGTCGAGTTCGTGGACGAGATTACCGAGATTCGGATAAGGCGGATGTCCCATGCGACCCTGAAGATGAACTCGAACTTCCGAACTATTATTACCGCCGAGAGCCGGACGGTTTTGAATCAGTGCAACTTTGCAATCGAGTCTTGCGGCAGAAATTGCGGAACAAATTCCGGCAATACCGCCGCCGACAATGATCAGATCAAAAGGTACTTCCTTCGCCAACGGAGCCTCCAACGGTGAAGCGGTTAATTTCAATGTTTTGCGACGGATTTTATCGATTTCCCGAACATCTTCCGGCGGGACATAGTTTTCGTTGTCGGTGAAAAGAATCGCATCCAGACGTCCGTCGAAACCGGTTAAATCGTGCAACGTAATTTTGATTTTTTCGTTTTTGATATTAACGGTTCCGCCGTTTTGCCAATGCCAAGGATCGCCTTCGGTTCCGAAAACTGTTTCCAATTTTTGATCATTCACGCTTAGTTGGAATGTTCCCGGCGCGTATTCCGGCGTCCAGGGCGCAACCCAATTTCGGGTACGGACGAAAACACGATAGGTTGCCGGTTTGGGAAAAACAACTTCTGTTACGGCATTGGCAACCGGTTCGCCCATTCCGTGAGCCAAAAGAACCGGCGAACCCATGACATCCATATATTGCTGATCGACAACCCAACCGCCCTTATCGGCAAACGATTCCGCCTCAACAAAAACCGGAATTTCCTGTGCAAACATGAATGTTGAAAAAACAGAAACAATAAAATACGCAAAAGCCGAAAAACAAAACCGCATCGTTAATCTCCTAAAAAATTAGTTAAATGGTTTCAAAAACAAATTTTGCAGTCAAAATAATTAATCCGTCCGATTACAACAAACACAAAATGTTATATCCG
>JAITQV010000181.1 GCA_031288765.1 Planctomycetaceae bacterium | reverse complement strand
TGCCGGAAACATTCTTCTTACTGATCCGGCGGTGAAACAAGTAAATAATTTAATTTCTATTGTTCCTGCTGATCCGGCGCAAATTACCGCCCCAATCGAACCAAAATAATTACAATAATCAATTAGGGCATTTTAAGGGGGAAAAATTCCGCTGAAATATTACGTTTTAGGAAAGTACCGTTTATACACAAACCCTCAATAAAATGGACAGGTTACATAAGATCATATACCGCAATCTTTGGGAGCGGTGGACATCTTTTATCTTGTACGATAATCGAAGACTTTGTTTTTAACGGTATTCTGAAACAGATCAATGATTTTGTCTTTGGTTCCGGTTTCATTTTGTTTCAGGGTAATATTTTCTTCGGGAGTATTATTGTAAGTTACCAATGCCGGTTTTTCCTCATTTCGTGAGAAGAAATTATTTTCCGCCAGATTTTTTCCTGCACGATGAAACCGGAGAGGCGGCTGAAATGTATCAATAATAAGATTATAATCAACCGTGAAATCCGTAGAACCTTCGTCAAGGAACATTCCGTTACTTTCCGCACTACCGATGTTGCGCGGAATATCATGAATTTTATTGAATCCAAGCCGTGAACCGGGTTGCCGTCCAAGTGTGTAAATGGCTCCGCCGTCAGAAAGAAGAAGCATACAATGATGCAAATGACAACCAAGAACCATATTTTCCTTAGCGGCAGTCGGATTGTCATTCCACGACCAACCAAGCGAAACTCCCGTATAAGGCGTTTCAAAAACCTCACAACGATCAACCGTTGAATTTTCCGTCAAACCAATCCATATTCCCACGGCGCCGTAAAGTGTTTGAGCAGGTTTGGTTACTTTGCTGAAAGAGATTACGTTACATTTTGCGGTATGATTTTCGTTATGTGTTCCGATCATTACCGCATTGGCTCCAATGTCTTCAAAGGAACAGTTTAAAATCAGATTAGCATAACAAGATTTGCCGAGCCAAAGTCCGTTTTCTCCAAAATGCCGGAACGTACACTCATCCATCGTACAATTTGAAACAAAATCCCACTGAATTGCCGCCGGAGCCGCATTCACAAAATGATAGTCAAACATTTTTCCCTGATCATCGGGAGTGTTGCGTTTAACAGGTTCGCAGAATGTGGCGGCTTGACGTCCCCAGTACGTTTTCTCCGATTTCTCATTAAAAGCAGTGTGTTCAAATCCGAGATTACAAAAATGTAAATTCGTAACATGGCGCGTTTCCGTTCCTTCCACAATAATCAGTTGCGAAGCAGCCGGAGCAATCACGTTAATATTATCCGCTGTTTCACCTTCTTTGAGTTTGTAGTAGAGTTTTCCTTCTTTCCGATCCAAAAACCATTCGCCCGGAATATCAAGATAGGCTCTGGAATTTTCGAGAAAATAACGTGCATGCGGTTCAAAACCGTCAATGTTCCAAAAAGGAAGTTCGCCGCCTATTTGTAACGGTACGGTCAATTTATTTTTTTCCGTATCAATTGATAAAACCGGAGTACGTGTGATTGACCAATCATGTAAAAAAACAAGTTCCGCCTGATCAATATCGTCAACCGGTTTTAATTCCTCCGGTTTGAAAAAGAAATGAGTCCGCCGATCTTCACCGGTTTTATCGACACGCAAAAAACCGGTGTTCGGAAATCTTGCTCGAACCGCACGAACATCATTAACATAAAGATCACGAAATGTCCATTGACCGGCTTTAACTTCAGGAACGTCGGCAACAACACAACCGTCGTTGTTTCCGGTCGGAACAAATCCCGAAATACGTTTTCCGCCGCTAATCACAGCATTGTGTCCTTCGTAAAACACTTGATGATAGGCTTTGTTAATTGTTCCGCCGTCTTCCGGTGTAAATCGTAACGGTTCGGTTAACAAATATGTTCCTGAAAGCAGATGAACTTCCTTATCGCCTTCTTTTTCGGTTTTAGTGTTACGAAGGGCTTCCTGCGCTTTGCCAATTGTTTTAAACGGTTTTTCCTTTGTTCCGGGATTGGAATCATTTCCTTCCGGTGATACGTAAAAACTCAAAACAATATCATTTTCCGTATTTTTATTCGCTTCAACATCCGCAAAAACCATTTGCCGCGAAGTGTTTAAAAGCAACAGAAAAAGTACAACAACGGCAAGAAACAACGATAAAATTGGTTTCAACATGGTAAAATCTCCTTTGTAAAAGTGGTAAACAAACAATCCGAAATATCGGAACAAAACACTGAATGTTAACCTCGCAAGGAGCGAGATTGATAGTTGGTAGTCAGCGGCGGGTTTGCCTCGTCGTTAATATTGGGTTAATAGTTTATAGTTAATAATGAAAAACGCAAGCGGATTCCATTGTCCGAACTATGATTTATGTGATTTTTAAAAACATAATCATAAAAATCACCATCCTGTTAGGGACGTCATGTTGGTAGCAAAACATTGTAAAATTGTAAAAAATAATCTTAACCTCACAAGGGGGGATGTTCATAACCGACAGTTACGTTACGTTTCACCGCCAAAAGTTTGCCAACAAAAGGTAGGCAACCGTTGGGTGAAAGCCTCTCGCCGTAGCGGTTGCGTTGTCGGCAAGCCGACAACAAGGAATATACAAGTCGGCGTTAGCCGACTTGTTCTACGCCCTGCAAGGGCGGTAGAATCCAGCCCACCGCAACGCGGCGGGTAATTATTTAACCCCGCTAGGGGTGTGATGTGCATAACCGTAGGTGGAGCGAAGCGCAACCTACGGATCGGATGTTCCCCCCCACCCCATTAAACCCCGCAGGGGTGAGTTTATCAACCAACACAGTCATAATCGCGCCCTTGGAGGGCGGAGGTTT
>JAITQV010000090.1 GCA_031288765.1 Planctomycetaceae bacterium | reverse complement strand
TGAAAATCCACCTCTGTGAAAATCTGCGTCATCTGCGGACTTTCAGGATATAAGAAAAAATGATTTCCGAAAACAACCTGCCGATAAATTTAACATTTGTAAGCTTTTACGGCAATTCCATTCCCAAGAACGGAACTTTCACTCCTTGGCACGGAACTTCCGCTCCTTGGCGCGGAACTTCCGCTCCTTGGCACGGAACTTCCGCTCCTTGGCGCGGAACTTTCGCTCCTTGGCGCGGAACTTTCGCTCCTTGGCGCGGAACTTTCGCTCCTTGGCGCGGAACTTCCGCTCCTTGGCACGGAACTTCCGCTCCTTGGCGCGGAACTCTCATTCCAAAGAATGAGGCAGACAAAACGTTTTTTCCCTTTATTATTCCCTTGTATCTATTCAGTTACCTGAAAATAGAGATTAAAGCCCTATTTTTCAAACCGAATACCTTAAAACTTTGAACCGTTTAATTTTTAAGATAGACACGCCGTTCAGAGAGGTAAACGCGTCGCGCGGAGAGGTAAACGCATCGCGCAGAGAGGTAAACGCATCGCGCGGAGAAGCAAATGCGCCGCGTATTGGGGCAAACGCATCACGCAGAAGGGCAACTAAACCGTATCAATTGCTTTGTTTGGATTGTTTTTTTAACACGGAAGACACAAAAAAGGACGCAGAAAACCATAGAACTATGACTTCCGCTTTATTCGGCAAAATTTCAGCGCATTCCGCGTTAAAAAAAAATACTGAATAGATACAAATTAAGAGTTTTGACCAAAATATTTTACTGTTGCTCCGAAAAGGACAGCCGACAATCAATGCACCGGAATTTTTACTTTTTTACGGGCAGGAGACGCGGAAGTTCCATTGATGGCGTCATAAACCTCTTTACGATGAACAATAATATCCTTAGGCGCTTCAATACCCAAACGCACTTTGTCCCCATGTATTTCAACAACAACAACTGTTATATTATCATTAATAATAACACTTTCGTTTATTTTTCTGGAGAGTACTAACATGGTTCATTCCTTCCTGTTGGAAAAACTTCCTGTTTTGGTTTAATTGTTCTTTTTTGAAAGACATTCGGCTGACAGTGCAATTTTGGAAAGCAATTTTAAAAAGATGAGGGCAAAGAAAGAGCGTTGTTGTAAAAATTTCAACTCTTTCATAATTAATCATGGTGTTTAAATGTGCTTTTGTCAAACCCTTAGCCGTAAAAAGAAGCAAAAAATTTGAAATAAGAGTCCGTTTGTATCAATTATACCGGATTTATATTAAAATCAGTAATACTATTTTCCAAACCGGACAAAATTTTGCGTGAAAGTGTTACTCAATTATAGAATTTATCCGCCGTAACACAACAAAAAAGTATCGATAATTTCGGTAATGAAACGGGAATGAGAATTAAGACGATTGCGGTTGATATTGATTCGGATATTAAATTGAAATCGGCGTTTAATCGGGAATACATGACAGTTTGGCTTTCGGAACGGGCGGACAGGGAACGAAGTTTGTTGCGGCGGAATACCGTGAAACAGCGGTTGGAGTTTTGCCTTGTTCCGATGTCATCGGGGCAACCCTGCCGTATAAATCCTTTGACGGTGAACCCGCGGTGATTGCCGGTAATTTTTCCCGTGTTGCCGGTACGGTCAGAAAATAGGAAGGAGTTGATTTTACGGAGATTTGAGAAAAATATTCGTCCTGCTGTCTTGGAATGACAACAGTTGTTTCGCGTGTCCGTTCATTCCAATAAACCGTATTGCCTTTCAGACCGGATTTCGGATTTGTCGGCGGATAAGCGGGGTTTTTACAATTATAAATTGTTCTTCCGTCGGCATAACGGACGACATTAATTGCTGTCATGTTTTTAACTCCTTTCCATTTTGTCGGAGTTTTCCGGTTTGCGGTCGATTTGAAATTGTTTTGAGCGGATTTTGACCTATTTTCACATTTTTAGGACTATTTTTTAGCATTCTATTTTAGGAGAACAGAGAATGATGGAACCAGCCGAACTGTTAAAGAACGTACGCCGGGTTGAAATTATTGCCAGCCGGGCGGTCAATGATCTTTTTGCGGGTCAATATAAGAGTGTTTTTCGCGGTCGGGGAATGGAATTCA
This sequence comes from Planctomycetaceae bacterium, assembly GCA_031288765.1. GTDB lineage: Bacteria > Planctomycetota > Planctomycetia > Pirellulales > Thermoguttaceae > WRKP01. The sequence continues at coordinate 910 of JAITQV010000090.1, read as the reverse complement.
GCGAGGTTCGCGAATACCAGCCCGGCGATGATATCCGGTCAATTGATTGGAATGTTACCGCCCGTGCCGGTAAACCTTTTCTCAAACATTTTGTTGAAGAACGGGAGTTGACGATTTTATTCCTTATGGATATTTCCGCATCGGGTATTTTCGGGTCAATCCGTTCCAAACTTGAGACTGCTGTTGAGATGGCGGCAACACTTATGTTTTCCGCCTTGCGAAACAATGATAAGGTGGGGTTAATCACGTTTGCCGATCAAGTTCTTGCTTATTATCCGCCTCGCAAGGGAAAAGCGAATGTTTTACATTTGATACGGGAATTGTTGGCGGCGGAACCGTCGGGGCGGCAAACCAATATTAAAACGGCGCTTGATTATGTCAATCGGGTTCAGAAACGCCGTGCCGTTGTGTTTTTGCTGAGTGATTTTCTTGTTCCCGAATTAACCGGTACAACAATACAACGTTTTTGGGAAGAAACAGATAGGAAAAAGTTGAAAGAGGCGAATCATTTTTTAGCGGGAAGCAGTCATTTGGAGAAGAGTCTTCTGTTTTATTCTTTTCAGGAAGCCAGACTGATTTCACGGCGGACGACCTTAAAAGAGGAACAGACGCGGGCTCTTTCTATGTGTGTTCGGAAGCATGATTTAATTGCTTTGAGGTTTTCCGACCCGCGTGAGCGGGAATTTCCCAATGTCGGTTTGGTAACATTGCGGGATGCCGAAACAGGGGAATTGTTTGAAGTGGATACCGCCAATTCCAATATCCGCCAAAGATTAAGTCAGGAACTTGCTTTTGGTCAGGATCAGATTACCGAAACTCTCAAACGTTGCCGTGTGGATCAATTGAGGATTGAAACCGGAACTGATTTTACGGTCAATCTCAAACGATTTTTCCGTATGCGTGAAAAAAA
>JAITQV010000086.1 GCA_031288765.1 Planctomycetaceae bacterium | reverse complement strand
TACGTTTCGACAAACGTATTTAGCAAGTTATCCGATCAAGACCTTCAAAATTTTGGCGAGAAGGATATAAAAATTCTGTTGCTTTCTTATTTGCTTTTGAATGACATTTATATTCCGATGAGCGAATATGAAACGGTTCCGGGGCGTGTGGATATTTTTCTCCAGCGCAATCCGAAATTCCCACAAGTAAAATACGAATGGATATGGGAATTGAAATATTGTAAAACTAATGCTTCGCAAACGGAGATTGAACAAATGCGTCAAGAAGGTTTGGAGCAATTGAATAAATACAAAAATTCGGTTCGATTAAAAGACCGTCCGAATTTGAAATCTGCGTTGTTAATTTTTATCGGCAAGGACAAATACGACATCATAACGTAACGAATTACTCCTTTGAAAGATTTTTTACCTTACACACCTGCATTTGGGACCATGTTGATATTGATGGTTCTTTCTGCATTTTTTTCTTGCAGCGAAGCGGCATTTTTTTCGCTTGGTCAGGCGGATCGTTCCGTATTGCAAACAGGCGGTTCTATTTCGCGGCTGGTATTTCGGCTTTTGGAACATTCGGAGCGGCTTCTTAATTCGATTTTGTTGGGTAATCTTGTTGTCAATCTTTTAACGTTTACGATTTCGTCGATTGTTGCGTTTAATTTACAACATCGGGGTCGTCCGGATTTAGCTGGTATTATGGCGATTGGTTCACTTTTGGCGGTGATTTTATTTTGCGAGGTGTTACCGAAAAATATTGGGGTATTAGCGCCGCGATTTTTTGTTTATCTTTGGGCGGTTCCGCTTTCGCTTTTTGTTCGATTTTTTCAACCGCTTCTTCCGATACTTCAGATGGTCAACATACTTTCACGGCGTTTATTTTTCCCGCATTTTTTGGCGGAGCCTTATCTTCGGATTGGCGATTTGGAACGGGCGGTTGAGATGTCGGGCGACGACGCGGCGCTTCTCAAACGGGAGCAACGTGTATTGCAAAATATAGTTTTGATTTCTGATATTCGCACGGAGGAATTGATGCGTCCTCGTTCATTGCTTAAGACATTCCGTCCGCCGGTTTCATTTGAGCAGATTTTGGAATCGTTACAAGGTAGATTGCCGCGAAGCGGTTATTGTTTATTGACGGAGCCGGACTCTGATGAAATTGCGTTGGCGTTGAGTTTTACGCGATTTTCGATGTTGGCGGCGGGTTCTGCTTGGGAGGATCAATTTGAACCGATTATTTATGTTCCTTGGTCATCATCGGTTGCTAAGGTTTTTGATCGGCTTCAACATGAAAACAGGAATGTTGCGGTTGTGGTCAACGAATTTGGCGAAACGGTTGGCATTTTAACTTTGGACGACATAGTTGAAACAATTTTTACACGGGAACAGGGGCGTAGTCGGCGTTTATTGAATCAAATTGAATTGAAGCGGATTGCTCCTGAATGTTGGCAGCTCAATGGTTTAACGAGTCTTCGTCGTCTTCAGCGAAAGTTTGGTATTTTGTTTACGGGTTATTCTAGTTTGACGGTTGGCGGTTTAATTCGTGAGAAGTTGGAACGTTTTCCGAAGGTCGGCGACATTTGTTGTATTGACTCTTTGGAATTTCGTGTGGTGGAGGTTTCCGAAGACAATGATTTAACAATTCACATGATTACGAGGAATGTACGGTAATTCTTATTCTTAAAGAACACTGATATTTTGACGGAATTTTCGACCTTCAATATCAGTACAGAATCTTAACTCCGTTAGGTGTGTGATTAGTTGATAGTGGGGAGTGAACTGTTAAGGACAAACGGGGGATTAAAAATCCTGAAAAACCTCATCCTAATCTTCCATTTGTCCTTTAAGTTTCTTTCGGGCTTACCGGAATTCCTGCAAAGTTCCCTTCCGGGTTTGTGGGAATCTGATTTCCGGGCGGTTACCTGCCGGAAAAACATAAATTCCATAGCAATATTCCGAAAATAATTATCACGGCACCGAAACGGAACGTCCGTCGTTGACATGTGAAAGCGGTACCAAAACATTGTCAACGGACGTGGTGATACTGATTCCTCGAACACTTCCATCACCGATCAGAAAATTACAAATTCCTGCATGATAACTACCGAATCCGATATTATCCTGAACACTTTTGGTAAGATCGTTATCAAAATCGCTGGGGCGGTGAAGAGGAAATGTTGCCGATCCATTACGTAAAAAAGGGCGGGAAATAGCGAACATTCCCCATTCGGAAATTGGAAGGTAAGAACAATCACCGGAATAAGCCGTTTTTTCATCACCGGAATTACCGCATTTTCCCAAACGACTTGGTGGAATATGTTTTTCTCCAATCAGCAATTGATTGCTTGTTCCGTCATTCCACCACGCCATTGTATCACGTGGAGCCCAAGAATTTCCTTCCGTTAAACAAGTTCGAAACGGTCCAAAAGAATATTTTAAATTAGACTCGTTAAACAAACTCCAATAATTACCGCTAGAACAAGTATTGACAAATCCGTAATCGTTTTGCGGTCCAATTTGTGCATCAGAATTGGGAGTTGTAAAATGATTTTTTGGCAGGTAAATAGGACCACTTCCGCGTCGTGACGGGCAACGATAAATTGGTACGGAACCAAAAGCTTTTCGAGCCTCTTCAGGAAAATAGGTGTCGTCATTCCAACGATCCATACGACAGTAAAGGTCATTGGGAACCAACAGCCATAAACTTTCCTGTTCCAAAAACGGTAGAATAATTCCCCAAAAGGAAACATTCCAACGTTTTGTTGGACTTGTTGTTGAGGTTGAATTTGATGTACCCATTGGCGGTATGCCATTTTTGGTGTCGTGAAAATTGTGGACGCCGATTCCTAATTGTTTTAGATGATTGGTACATGTCATTCGTCTTGCGGCTTCGCGCGCGGCTTGAACCGCAGGCAACAACAACGCAATTAACACTCCGATAATTGCAATGACCACAAGAAGTTCGACCAGTGTAAAGCCACGAAATTTTCTAATCTTCATTGTTGTACTCCTTAAAAAAAGGATGTTGAAACATAACAGATTACATAACGCATAATCTGTTGTTGCTGAAATTGAGAAAACAAACATTAGCCGAGAAACGGCAACAGAAATATCGCTCTTTGGCAGGAGCGACACGTTGTAGTAGACAGGTTCATTCCCACCGATCAAAGTGGTGCATTACAAGTTTTAAAATGTAATACTGAATTATCCCCATAGAGATATACGCGGCGCTCCCCTTTCGGGAGCCACGCAACTCTATATCTCTACGATAATTTGCTACACGGAAAATCCGTTGATCTTGTAGAAAATTATTGTTCGCCGAAGCGACTACTACATTGTTGACGTACTCGATTATTTTTTTCACCCGAACAAAAAATTCGGGCTACTTATTTTTCAAAACGTAATTTAATCTCCTAAAATATTGGCATTAAAAAATGGAAAATTATTTAATCAATTATTCTATATTTAAAAAATTATCGGTCAAGACACCCCCCCAGAAAAAATAATTTTCGAGTTGTTTCGTATTTTATTTTTTATTTTTGTTTATATGAATCTCCTATGGAGATTTATTGATTTGTTGCGTTAATTTTCTATTGATAGGAATTTCCTACGGAAATCAGATTACCGCAACATATTAAATCTGCATGTGGTGGGAGCGAAAGATTTTTCGCCCCTACCACATGCGGA
>JAITQV010000053.1 GCA_031288765.1 Planctomycetaceae bacterium | reverse complement strand
TCAGGACAAATTTTTTTGCCCGAACTCTGGTTTTTTGTGCGAAAAGAAAATCAAAATATCGGAGTTCTTTTGATGACCGATCAACCGGAAGAACAAATAGAATTAACGTACATGGGGTTGATTGAAGAGGTGCGCGGGCGGGGATATTCGAAAGAAATTGTCCGGTTTGCGAAACGAATTGCCAACCTTCGGAAACGCCTTTTCTTATTAACATCGGTTGATGAACAAAATATTAACGCTCTTAAAACTTATCTTTCTCAGGGATTTCGTGTTTGGGACAGAAAGAGTGTTTACGCAAAATTTCTAAAACAGGAATGTTAATAACCGTAGAGAATACGGGAGAGAAGTCTGCAGATGACACGGATTTTCGTCAATGTTCTGTTTTTTATCGACCCTATTACACCATTTTTAAAAAGACAGTATCAATTCAGTGATTTATTTTCATTATTAATAATGAATCTTAACACTGCAAGGGGTGTGATGTGCATAACCGTAGGTGGAGCGAAGCGCAACCTACGGATCGGTAACCCTCAATACCTCAAAGCTAGGGTGTTCAAAAGGACTATTTTTTATGGTTCTCCAAACACACAACACTGTAATCATCATAGTTTGACAAAGGATTGAACAGATACATTTTATTTAATACAGATTGTGTTAACTGTAATAAACACAGAACATGTTTAGCAACGTCGAAAGCGAACTACTGTTTCCTTCCTGAAAAAGTTTACTCACCTGACAGTCAACAACAGGTCCTTTTTCAGGATTAACAAGAATTGTGCAGAGTTGACTGCGTAATTTGCGGACAGGTTCTAAACTGGGACGTTTCAGATCGGCTTGGTTTTCAACAACCAAAATCAGTTGGCGTTTTCGGCGTTCGGCAAGCATATTGAGCGTCGAAATAGATTGATTACGCTTTTCCGCAAAAAATGATTCGACCTGAAACTTTGCTTTCTGCGCATCAATCTGATCATTCCCCATACCATAAATGACAGCACGATCACTGAAAGGAATATTCGTTAACTCGCTAAATGATGTAACGAAACAAGAAAAACCCTTATCAACAACAACCACTTCAACATCAAAAAGCACCGCACCTTCCGCAACATGTAAATCCGCATTTGTTCCCTTCCGGTGATCGACATACCGAAAAGTGTTGCGAATTTCCTTGAACCGATCGGTGCGGACACCGCTTTTCCCAATAATATTGAAAAAATCATCCGTGAAAATAAACGTAAATCTCCGGTTCATTCGAGTAATACGTTTGACAAAATCTTCAATATTGCTTGCCATAGTGTTATTATGTTGGAATCGTGTTTATCATCGAATCCAAACCGTATTGATCAAACGTTGCTTATTACGTGTATTTATACAATGTTTAACAGGAACGGAACCTGAAACAAAAGTTTTCGTGTAATAATAACACTTTATGTTGCGAATTCGGGGCGCCGTTCTTCGAGCTGCATTTGCAAACGTTCAACAATGCTGCTGTGCATTTGACTGACACGGCTTTCACTCAAATCAAGAGTCATCCCGACTTCCTTCATTGTCATTTCCTCATAATAATAAAGGATAATAATGAGCCGTTCGTTACGGCTGAGACCTTTTGTAACAAGCCGCATCAAATCTGTTTTTTGAATTCGGGTTGTCGGGTCTTCACCTTTTTGATCTTCAACAAGATCAATTTCGCTAATATCTTTAGAGCCGTCCGTTTCAAACCATTTTTTGTTCAAACTGACAAGATTAACAGCGTTGGCGTCAAACATCATTCGTTCCAATTCGGCGGCGGAAAGATTCAATTCTTCCGCCAATTCGTCGTGAGAAGGTTGACGACCGAGTTTATCGGACAATTTTTTACTGGCTTCCATGAGTTTACGAGCCCGTGAACGTACCAGCCGCGGAACCCAATCCATATTCCGTAACTCGTCGAGCATTGCACCACGTATTCGCGGAACACAATACGTTTCGAATTTAACGCCGCGTTTTAAATCGAAGGCGTCAATCGCATCCATCAATCCAAAGATTCCTGCTGAAATCAGATCATCTAATTCCACTTCGTCAGGAAGACGTGAACCGACACGTTCACCATGATATTTCACCAACGGCATGTAACGTTCAATAAGAATATTACGAAGTTTTTGATTGGATCTATCTTGGATAAATTCTTCCCACAGTTTAGCCGTTTCTTCGGGTGTCCACTGTGCTACAGCCATAACCTTTCATCCTCCCTGATGAGTGTTCCGCAACTATCGAAATTTTATCAAAACAAATTCTTATTCGTTCCGATAAAATCTTAAACGAGAGTACACTGACTACCAAACAATTCCATTTGCCGGAATAAAAAACTAGTTTTATTATCGGCAGAGAAATCAAAAAAGGTCAGTTTTCCTCAAAGAATTTCGGCAAAAAATGAATTAGTGCGAACAACACAATGATTAGGAAAAATAGGACAAATACATAATATGGTAAATAATATGCAAAATAATTGTCTATATTATTAACCACTGAATACACGAAATACACGGAATTTGTAATTGCAATAATGTTTCCGTACAACTTCAATGTTAGTTTATTTATAGGGAATTAGGGCACAAAAATATTTTTTTTGTTCAAATAATATTTAACTTTACGAAAGTTCTAAAAACTTCCCGTCAGGCGATACTTGTTTAAATCCGATAATTTGTTATAATCACCTCTTCATTTCTTAAAATCACGTAAACCAAACGGTGTTACAGTGATTTTTAGAAGTTTCCGAGATGTATTTGTTCCTATTTAACATAAAAACAGAAAGGATGGTTCAAATGAACACAACACGTCGAACTTTTTTGAAAACAACGACCTTATTGACCGGAACAACACTATTTTCGTCAATGTTTCCGGCACCGGCGTTGTTACGGGCGCAAGATGTTCAATCGAAGTTGAATGTCGCCTGTATTGGTGTTGGCGGTATGGGCGGTTACAGTGTCGGCGGCGTTAAGGGCGAAAATATTGTTGCGCTCTGCGATGTCGAAAGAAAAAATCTTGACAAGACCGGTGAGCAGTTTCCTAAAGCACAACGGTTTACCGATTTCCGTAAGATGTTGGATCAATTTGACGGCAAACTTGACGCGGTAACTGTTGCCACACCGGATCATATTCACGCCGCCGCCAGTGTTGCGGCAATGAATCGCGGTATCCATTGTTATACGGAAAAACCGCTTGCCCATGATGTTGCCGAAGTCAGGAAAATGATTGAAATTTCCAAAACGAAAAAACTGCAAACCCAAATGGGAACGCAAATTCATGCGGAACCCAATTACCGGCGTGTCGTGGAACTGATTCAAGCCGGAGCGATTGGAACGATCACGGATATTCACGTTTGGGTGAATACGGCATGGGGCAACCGCCCGATTCCGCCGGGAACTTTTGATGTTCCTGAAACTCTTGATTGGGATATTTGGCTTGGTCCGGCGGCGTTCAGACCTTATAATCCCTGTTACGCTCCGGCAAACTGGCGTTCTTATTGGGCGTTCGGCAACGGAACTCTCGGCGATATGGCGTGTCATTATATGGATTTGCCGTTTTGGGCTTTGGGATTGCGGCATCCGTCAACTATTGAAGCGTTGGGTCCGCCGGTTGATCCGGAATGTTGTTCTCTTGGTTTGACGGTCAAATACGAATATCCGAAAACCGAAAAACACGAAGCATTAACTTTGACATGGTACGACCATGATCGCCGACCGGCTTTGCTCAAAGAACACGGAATGCCCAATTGGGGAGCCGGAGTGATTTTCGTCGGCAGTGAAGGTTTGTTGTTGTCAAATTACACGGAACATCATCTTTACCCGGAAGAAAAATTCAAAGAGTACAAACGACCCGAACAAACGATTCCGCCGTCGCCGGGGCATCATGCGGAATGGCTTCGTGCGATCAAAAACGGCGGCGAAACGTCGTGTAATTTTGATTATTCCGGCACACTCACCGAAGCCGTATTACTTGGGGCTGTTGCGTACCGAACCGGTAAAAAAATCGCATGGAATCCGGCAACGTTCAAAACCGATCTTGCCGAAGCCGATGCGTTGTTAAGTGTTCCGCGCCGAAAAGGTTGGGAATTTTAGAGCAGATGCTTCTTTTTGAAACATTTTAGTTTCCCGATTATACCGACAATTCTTAACGTTCAAAGGTTGGGATGAATTTGTACGTTAAGATTGGTATATTGGGGCGGACATTTTTGTTTCTCGTTGGCGTGTATAGCCTAGTCAATAGATAACCGTGAATGGATGTTTCTTTGAAAACAGGGAACATTCAAATTAATGAAACAGACTCTTTTTTAGGAAATACCCCAATGATTGCCCAGTATAAAAAATTATTACAATTTTTGTGTTTGACGGTTGGTTTATTTTGTTTGTCCGCATTTTCAGCGGAACCGCAACAAAAAAAACTTGCCGTTCTTTCTTTTGACACACCCGATCCAACCGCAATAGAATTGCCGGATGGAAGCGGCGTTTACGTTTTTTCGACAGGGCGAGGAATTACAATCACAAACACCCAAAATTTGTTTGATTGGAAACGTGTCGGGCGTGTTTTTGCAAAAGATGTTCCCGATTGGGCGAAAGAGCGGATTCCCGACGCAAAAGCAATTTGGGCGCCGGATATAGTTTTCGTAACCGGACAATATTATTTGTATTATTCGGTTTCTACATGGGGAAGTCAGCGTTCCGTGATTGGACTTGCCGTCAACAAAACACTCAATCCAAACTCACCGGATTATTTTTGGGAAGATCGCGGTATTGTTTTGGAATCCAATCCGCAGGAAACACCGGATTATAACGCAATCGATCCTGCAATGTTTGTCGATGACAACGGTAAAGCGTATCTTTTTTGGGGATCATTTTGGGACGGTATTAAAGCGGTGGAAATCGATACACAAACCGGAAAACCGCTTAAATACCGCAAACATAACAATAATCTTAAAATTCCCGACAATTACGTTTCAGTTGCACGGCGGGAATCTGCCGGCGATACTTCTATTGAAGCCGCTTATGTTGTTAAGCACGGCGGATTTTATTATTTGTTCACGTCGCGCGGCGGATGTTGCGATGGCGAAAAGAGTACGTATCATCTTGTTGCCGGACGTGCGACATCGCCGCTTGGTACTTATGTTGACCGTAACGGTAAACCAATGACTCACGGCGGCGGAACGGTGATTTTATCCGGTACGGAACGGTGGAAAGGAACCGGTCATAACGGCTTTTTCCAAACGGCAACCGGTAAAAACGGTACAAAAAACGATTGGCTTATTCTTGCCGCGTATGATGCAAACGCCCCGAAAAAAGGGCGTTTGACGCAAATTCGTTCTATAACATGGGATGATTCCGGTTGGTTTGTAGTTGGTGATGTGCTTGAGCAACCATCGGAAAAAAAGTAAAAGTGCAGTAATATTTCAGCAGTTTTATATTTTTCCGGCAATTAACCGCCCGAAAAGCGGTTGCCTGCCTTTTCCTTACAAAACCGCAGAAAACCAACCATGAACCCCAAAAATATCAAAAAATGTCATACGACAATTATCAATTGTCACACGACAATCGCCGGTTGTCATACGACAATTGCCGGCTGCCACACGACAATCGCCGGTTGCCAAACGACAATTGCCGGTTGCCAAACGACAATTGCCGGTTGTCATACGACAATTGCCGGTTGTCGCACGACAATTGCCGGTTGTCGCACGACAATCGCCGGTTGCCAAACGACAATTGCCGGTTGTCATACGACAATTGCCGATTGTCACACGACAATTGCCGGTTGTCGCACGACATTTTTTGCATTTTGCACGTCCAAATGCTTCAAAAAGATACAAATTCGCCCTAAATTGCTGCAAAATAAAACAATTTGGTCAAATTATCGGAATTTCCTAAGGCAGGCAACCCTTCGCCGAAGGGTTGCGTCGGCGATAGCCGACAATGAATTTATGTTATGTTGGATGTTTGGGTTGCCTATCGGCAAGCGGCGTTTCGGCGAAACGCCGCCTACCTTTTGTTTTTGTATCGAGTTGGGAGATTCTGATCCGGCGGTTGCGCTTCGTTTCACCGCCGGTTATGCACATCCCGCCCTGCGGGCTAAGAAGAAAAATTCGGAGGAAATGAGTTTTTTCCCGCGTCATTACTCAACAAAGGACTGAATAGATACAAAAAAACTGCGAATTGTAAACATGAAGGTATTACGGTTTTTCTGTTTTTCATTATCAACGATCACTATCAATTATTTTAATAACGATTACAAATATGAAACTTCCCGGTTTGGTTGATCTTCAGGTTAATGGTTTTGCCGGAATTGATTTCAACAGCCCAACGCTTCAAACGGAAGAGGTTGAAGAGGCATGTCGGCTTCTTTATGCTGAAGGCGTGGTTGGTTTTTTACCGACTTTGGTTACGAATGATTTTGAGGTGATCGAGTCGCTCGCCCGAACAATTCTTGCGGCGGATGATTCTTCGGGAGCGGCAATTCTTGGGCTTCATTTGGAAGGTCCGTTTATCTCTCCCGTTTCAGGAGCGCGAGGAGCGCATAATGTCAAATGGATTTGCGCACCGGATATTGAACGGATTCGCCGTATACAAAATATTTTTCAGAACAAAATTAAATTACTGACATTTTCACCGGATTGGCAAGGTTCCGCGAAATTTGTCGAAGAAGTTTGTAAGCTTGGAATTCGTGTTGCGATTGGTCATACGACGGCAACACAAGAGGAAATCATATCGGCAGCCGATGCCGGAGCAACTCTTTCAACACATCTCGGTAACGGTATTCCTGAGTTGTTGGCGCGTCATCCGAATCCGATTTGGGCGCAGCTTGCAGAGGATCGGCTTTGGGTTTCATTAATTGGCGATGGTTTTCATCTTTCGCGTGATATTTTTCAAACGATTATTAAAGTTAAACGAAACAAAGTATTTCTGGTGAGCGACAGTACCATGTTTGCCGGAATGAAACCGGGGCGGTATCAATCAACTATTGGCGGTGATGTTCTCTTGACGGCGGAAGGCAGGCTTTCAATGGCGGAGAACGAAAATTTAATGGCTGGTTCGGCAATGTCGCTTCGCATGATGATTGAATCGCTTGTTCGCAATGGTTGGCTGAATTTTGAAGAGGCGTGGGAACTTGGTTCGATTCGTCCCCGGCGTTATCTTGGAGAAAGAGGTTGGTCGGAACCGGCGGATATTTCCGTACCGGAATCATGGAGATGAATATCGGATACGGAAAATGTTGTGTTGCGATAAATTTGCGGAGTAATGCCGGTGTTACGGTGAAAGGCGGAAATAAAATAGTCGCGGTTGGCGAATCCGGTTTTTCTGGCAATAGCGGAAATGGAAAGATTGGTGGCGCGAAGCAGGATTTTTGCATGGTTGATACGAACACGCAAAATTTCATCATGCGGCGATCGGTTCAAATATTTTACGAAATAACGTTCCAAAGAACGTCGTGAAATACCGAGTTCTTCGGCTATTTGAGAAACGTTTATTCCTTTACACGCTTGCTCGCGGATTAACGCCAACGCGTCGGCAACATCGGGTTCGGGAATGGCGATAATATCTGTGGATTGCCGTGTTACAATTTGAAGCGGCGGGATATTTACCGATGATTCCGCCGGTTCAATGCCGTCCATTTTTAATTGTAACCGCCGAGCCGCTTCGTACCCAATGGTTACACCATTGACATCAATACTGGAAAGCGGCGGCGACGTCAAATTGCAAAGCAAGGTATCATTCGACGTACCGAGAATAGCAACATCTTCAGGAACACGAAGTTTGAGATCACGGCAGCCTTCCAAAACACGAACCGCCTGATGATCGGTAACAACCCAAATTCCAATTGGTTTGGGAAGCGATTCCAACCATTTTCGTAATGGCTTTTCAAACCGGTTCTCCCAAACCGGATGTAACATTAACGGTTTGTCGGAATGACCGGAATAAATATTACAAATAAAACCGCGCCGTGTAATGGTTTTTTCGTACACGAGACGGCGGGAAAGAACCCACCAAGGTGTACTGCAGGAATAAAAACCAAAATATTGAAATCCGCGTTCGATAAAATAGTTCGCAGCCATTTCTCCGAGCGTTTTGTCACAAATACGGACTTCCGAAAGATGTGTTTTTTCGTCGCCGTGCAACTCGACAAGCGGACAACATTTTTTTGTTAGAATACGTTGCAAAGAGGGAATTGCGGTTCGGGAAATGATGCCGTCGCCTTTCCAATGACGAAGCCAATCGGCGGGTTCTTCAAGGAGACCGCGGTCATCAAAATGAATTGACCAATCACCGTGTTCCAAAGCGAACCGTGAAATTCCCGACATAATGTTACGACCATAAGACCGTGAAGTTTCCACAATTAAAAGAATACGTTTCATCTATTCAATTTGTAACCGTTTATAAATATTTATTGTTGTTGTAAAAAAACAATATTTATGTTCTTTTAATTGAATTGCCATCTTGCCAAACGTATCAAATCGCGAAACCGGTTGCCGAACAAAACTGCCGCCGGTTCAAAACCGCAGTGCATCATACAATGTTCACAACGCGGATCATTGCCGTAACCAATTCGTGACCAATCCGTTTGTTCCAAATATTCGCGGTAAGTCGGATAATGTTTGTCGGTAATCAGATAACACGGTGATTTCCAACCCAAAATATTCCGAGTCGGATTCGCCCACGCCGCACAAGGTAAATATCGTTCACCACACAAAAAATCAAGATATACCGGCGTAGTTGTGATTCGAAATCCGCCCAACATTTTTCGTACCGCTTGAAATTTTTCGTGAATTTCATTACGCAACAGAAAAAAAGATTCGTCGCCAACCATTTCATAACCATAACCGGGAGCAATCATCATGCCGTCAATATCAATACTTTTGAGTAATTGAGCAAGCTCAACAAGTTCGGCGATTTCTGTTTTTTTGTACAATGTAGTATTAGTGTAAACATAAAATCCCGCTTTTTTCGCAGCGGTAATTCCTTCAACAACTTTTTCAAACGCTCCCGATTTTTCAACAATGGCGTCGTGAGTTGTTTTCATTCCGTCAAGATGGATATTCCAGTACAGCTGTCTTTTGACTCTACAATTTTTGTGCGAAAGTTGAATAAAATCATGGAGTTTACTTGTCAAGAGTTGACCGTTCGTACACAAATAAATATGTTTTCCCAACCGCAATGTCTGATCCGTAAGTTCGATAATTTTCGAATAAAGAAGCGGTTCGCCTCCGCAAATACTGACAATCGGCGCACCACATTCCGTAATAGAATTAAGACATTCTTCAAGTGTTAGCTGCTTATTGAGAGTTTCGGCATATTCACGGATTCTTCCGCAACCGCTGCAATGCAGATTACAAGCGTGCAATGGTTCCAACATCAAAACGAGCGGAAATTTTGCGGATGATCCGAATAACCTTTTCCGCAACATATAAAAAGTCATGCTGCGTGTGAGTGAAAGCGGAAATCTCATTTGTTTATCAATAGAGCGGAGGCGTCTTGAAATCAAACGGTTTGTTATGCCGATTTGTTATTTTCCGTTACGGACAAAAGTGTTACGGCGGCTCAAATAAGTTGACAATGCGGCATCTATTGGTGTGCCGGTACGAAATAAAGCGTAATCACATTGTAATTTTGTACAGCCTTGTTTTACTTCTTCAAGGTAAATGTTCAGAGCGTCAAGATAACCTCGACGCAACATTCGCGGATCGCAACGAATCCGAACGGGAAGTTCAAGACCTTCAAACCGTGTCGGACCGCCAAGCGTGAAATCAAGTTCCATATCGTCCATAATATGTAACACAAGAACATCATGTCCGTAACTCCGTAAATACCGTAACCCGCGAAACAATCCTTCGCGTTGTATCAACAAATCGGAAACCAGTACAATAAGTCCGTTTGCCCGAACCGTTTCCGCCGCTATCCGTAACGCTTCCCGAAAATCAGGCTGTGAACCTTTAATATCCTTGAGCAATTCGTTCAGTTCGATCAATTCTAAAGTTTCGTTTGTCCGTACTTCGTTTTTTTGTGTTTCATTTTTCTGTGTTTTGTTTTTCCATACTTCCGTTTTCCGTACATCTGTTTTTGTATTGGGCGTTGAACGAAACATCCGGTCGGCAATAGCGGCAAGTTGCGACCATTTCATTTTTGGCGGCAAAACATTTTGAGTATCTTTATCAAACGTAATACAACCAACAGCATCCTGTTGCCGAATCGCCAAATAAGCAAGCGAAGCGGCGATTGTACAAGCGTAATCGTATTTATTCATTGCCTGACTGCCGAACCGCATACTCTGCGATTTGTCAACCAATAACGTAACCCGCATATTCGTATCGATTTCATATTGTTTGACGTAGAGCCGATCTTGTTTTGCCCAAACTTTCCAGTCCACACTTCGCGGATCATCGCCGGGAACATATTGACGGTGTTGCCGAAATTCGACGGAGTTACCGAAATGCCGAGATTTATGTGTTCCGCTCAAAAATCCGTCAACAACATGCTTTGCCCGTAAATCAAGCCGTGATATTCGTTTCAACGTCTCTGGATGAAAATATTGATTGTCAGACATTGTGTTTATAATTCCGTTCGTAATTGTCCGTTTTAATTTTTTGTCTTCTTGCTTATGAGACAAAACAATGCAACGTACAATTTTTGGGAAAAAAATATTTTTAGGAATAGGCAGTTAAACCGGATAGTTACAAAAAAAAATCCGTTACAATTCAAAACCAACACATGTTCACATGGTTGATTTTGAGATATATTCAATGTTTTAATCAATGAGATTGATTTTCATCATTTGCCAAAGGCGGATTTATGATTTTCAAAATACGTTCTGCACTTAAATCGGTAATCTCTTGAATCTGCTCTATTGAATAACCTTTACGATGACAATTATTAACGATTTCAATCAAATTTTTTTCGATACCTTCTTCTATTCCTTCTTTTCTACCCTCTTCTCTACCTTCTTTCCGACCTTCTTTTATACCTTTTTCTATACCTTCTTCTCTGAACCCGTTGTGCAAGGTGCGTTGGGTACTGATTAAACCGCAATAATAATCATAAGCATCCAACTCCTTTAACGTATAAGAATTTGTCTCAAGATAATGCACTGCTTCGCTGGTTACTTTTTCGCTGAAAAGTT
>JAITQV010000052.1 GCA_031288765.1 Planctomycetaceae bacterium | reverse complement strand
CGTGCGCGGCTTTTATTGCATGTTGATTCGCTGAGCAATAACAATTCGAAAAGTACGAAAATCAATATTCGTGAAATTGCGGATTTATTTAACGTTACGAGCACTACTGTCCGGCGGATTTGCTCATGTTATAAGCGTGAAGGATTGCGGACATCGCTTTACGGAAGTCATTTTACAAAGATTGTACGTTTGAAAAATAAGGAACGATCAATATTAGAACAAATTCTTAATGATTCTCAAAACAATTTTAACCGTTACAAACGGAATCAAAAAGTTGCTCAAATCCTTCTCAAAGCCGACCATGACGGAAACAATGCGGATGTTTCCGAAATTGCAAATACAATCGGTTGTGCGAATTTAATAGTTACAAAAACGATTCGGATTTTTCTTGATAAGGGATTGAACGGAATATTAAAACAACCGGCAACTTTTCGTTTCAGACTCCGTAAAAAAGATCGAAAACTGTTACAAGAGTTATTGAACCAAGATGTTACCTACTCATGGAATTACACCCGCGCACAAATTCTTTTAGCGGCAGATATTGCCGGTACGGAAATTTCTTGGGATGATATTACCGAACAAACAGGCATTAGCCGGCAGACAGTACGAAAAATTTGTACGAAATATATGTCGGAAGGTTTGGACGCAGTTTTGAATTTAACGACACATCGAAGTTTGATTCCGTTCCGAAACTATCCGATCAGACTTAGCAGTGAAGAACAATTATGGCTCAAAAATATTTCCGAAACGACTTACCGTGAACATATCCGTCGCCGGGCATTGATTTTGCTAAACGCCAACGAAAACGGTCGGAATTTACATAACACTGATATTGTCAAACTGGTTGGGACAAACCATGAAACAGTACGTTCCCTATGTAAACGTTATGCGAAATACGGAGTCAAAGAGGCTGTTTTATGCGGTTGTAGTGATATTTCCAAACCTGTACAAAAAAGAACTCGAACATAAAAACCGAAATTTTATGACCTTTGTCTGAAACCGGAGGAGCGGCAATTCTTGCAACAGATTATCAATTCCCAAAACGGAACACCAAGCCGAATTAACCGTGCGAGAATATTGTTGCAAGTTGATAAGTTGCGCGATTCGGCGAAGAGCTTAGAAATTGCGTCGAGTGTTGGAGTTCGCAACGCGACAATTTACAATGTTTACCGCCGTTACTAAAATGAAGGAATTGAAGCGGCGGTCAATCACAAATCGTTTGCCGGTTCAAGAAAAACACGAAGTAAACGAAATAATCATCAACTCAAAAAATAGGTTCAAAAGAGTTAATTATTTAAAAAATTTTTAATTTAATCACAAATGCCCCGAAAGTCCCAAAAATAAAAGGATTGGAATATCGAATGGAATCGAAACACAAATTTTGGAATACAATACGCTGGTTGACCGGACGTTTTATTACAGTTACGGTTTATATGATGTTGTTTGCTCTGGCGTATTGGTTGGCGTTTGCGTTTCGGTACGATTTTGACTGGAAGAACAATGGATTTTCGCTCTGTTATCAAAGTATTTCATGGGTTCTGTTACTGAAAATGGCGGTTTTTTTCCTTCACCGGCATTTTCACGCTTACGGACTTTATGCAACATTTAAGGATTTTCAAGTTCTGGTCAAGAGTTCGGTTTTTGCGTCGGTTGGATTTTTTGTTTTAGCACAATATGTTTGGGGAATGCGGCTACCGCGAACAATTCCGGTGATGGACTGTATTTTTACGATTTTTTTGATTGGAACAGTTCGTTTCGGCTGGAGAATTTTACGACAGGAAATATTGCCGAGATTTACACAAAAGAATTACAAAAAAACATTAATAATCGGTGCGAATTATCAAGGAGTTTTGTTAGCACAGGAACTTTACGAACATCTTGAACTTGGTTACAAAATTATTGGATTTGTTTCACTTAGGGATTGGAAAATCGGACGTCAAGTCGGTCAAATTCCAGTTTTGGGACACATTGATGATTTGGATACAATTTTAACGGAGTACGGAATTAAAGAGGTATTGACATTACCGGGGATATTGAACGGTGACCCGTTACGAAAGGCAATGACGGAATGTCAGAAGAAAAATATTAGTCTCCGAATTGTCCCGTCAATAGAAACACGTTTAGGCGGAGCAACGATTCCGATACGTGAATTGAACATTGAAGATTTATTGAAACGTGAACCTATTAAACTTGACGATTCGATTATTGAAAAGTTGTTATTTGAACAAAAAGTGTTGGTAACCGGTGCAGGCGGAAGTATTGGTTCGGAGATTTGCCGACAGATTATCAGATTTAAGCCGGAAACGTTAATCATTTTGGGACGTGGTGAAAACCGAATATTTTTCCTTGAACGCGAATTACGGCAACTTGGTTACACAGGAAATCTTATTCCGATTATTGGTGATGTAACAAATGAATCACGAATGGAACAAGTTTTCCGCGAACACACACCGAAAGCGGTATTCCATGCGGCGGCACACAAACATGTTCCGCTTATGGAAACGAATATTTCGGAAGCAATTTATAATAATGTTCAAGGAACAAAAGTTGTTGCGGACATGTCGGAGCGTTTTGGGACAAACATTTTTGTTCTAATTTCAACGGACAAAGCGGTGAATCCGACAAGTGTCATGGGTGTCACAAAACATTTAGCGGAACGATATATCCATTCATTGTCGTTAAAATCGAAAACAAAATTTGTTGCAACACGATTCGGCAATGTTTTAGGTTCGGCGGGCAGTGTAGTTCCGATATTTCGTAAACA
>JAITQV010000711.1 GCA_031288765.1 Planctomycetaceae bacterium | reverse complement strand
TACACTCCGCAACGTCAATAAACAAATATTTGTATCTATACTTCTCACGGTTACAAATGACCGGCTTTTAGGAAAGCGAGCGTTTTGTATTCCGTGAATTAGGGGATTTTGATTTCAAGGAACTTCTCCGAGCCGACGGAATTGACAGGATAAAACAACAAACCGCCGTCAAGAACCCGCCCATCACAAAAGGAACAGCATCCACCGAATAGAGATGATGTTCTTTTTTCTTAGCCTGTTCAATAGCGGGTTCCAGTTTTTGTTCTTGATTTGGGAAGTGTTCAAAAAACTGTCGGGATTATTTTTTTTACGTTATATTTTTGGAAAAGCAAGTAAAAGTGAACGAACAGCCTGAGTCATTGCTTCAGGATAAGCAGGAACATCCAGAACATGAAAAACAAAACAATTCGTTTTTTTCCCGCTCAGTTCCCATGTCAAACGTCCGTTGTCTTCACATTGTACCTTGACCGGTTCCATCCGAAACAACGCTTCATCTCCCGCTTGGTGAATAGGAACAATTTTACCCGATTTTGTTACTGTTAATCCTGCGAGAATGAAAAAACTTGCTGTTGACCACATTCCGCGTTGCCCTTCCAGAATTTTGTTCCATTCAGTTTCCGGCGGTGCTGTTTTGAGCATCCGAAGATAACGCGGGTCTTTCGATTGCGAAAACATGTACCAGAAAAACGCCGCCAAAGACGATTGGATACCTTCAAACGCTTTTTTGTGCGATAACCAGTAAAACGTTCCCCATTCGCCGGATTTTCGTTCTTCTGTCATATTCCAGCACGGAAACCAATACAACGGACATGGAAGTTCAAACATTGCGGCATACGCTGCCGGATTGAGTTTGACATTATGTTCGAGTATTTCCGGTTTTGCCTGATGTGTTCCGCCGGAATTGAGATAGATTCCGGCACATTTTGTACGAAATAGTTCCGGCTCCCGCCTCGCCGCAACCGCAACATCGGTTGCGGAACCAACCACAGTAATCGCAACAGGACGATCACTTTTTTGCAACGTTTCAATAAGAAAACGAACACCGATTTCGTCACGCCGTGAAAGATTGGGAAGTGTGTCGTCTTTTTTCGCAACAAGAACTTCCGAACCGACATAAGCGGGAACATTCAGTCCGCAAATCCGATTGAGTTGGGCAACCGCCATGAAATCGGGATCACCCTTACGAAATCCCGGCGGATAATCAATACCAATACCCTTCAAATCAATCAAATCTTGATAAGCAAGTGAATAAACACATGCCAAATCGAAATGATCATCAGGATCACCATGCGGATGAAACAAATCGGTAAGATGAATAACCGGAATCTGCGAGTTCGGAGCCGACAAACATTTTTCCGTTCCAAAAACATTAAACAAACCGTAACCGAATGGTAATAACATTCCGGTTTGTAAAAACGAACGTCGAGAAAATAAATGGGACATAAATTGTAATCTAAATTATAGGTGAATTGACGAATTTAACAAACAGCCAATTTCGTGCAATAGTGTTTCCGATTTATAACTGTTTACACAAATATACATACACTGTATAAATGCAACTAAAAATAAGGGTGAATAATTATGAGATAGACAACCTCTTACGATAACGGTTGCCTATCTCTTGGTTCTTGCCGTGAACGGTTATCAACATTTTATAGTATATCTCAATTATCGTCCAATTGAAAGAGGAAATGATTTTGTTTTCCCTTAACGACTTCGAGAGACAATCCTGATGTTGAAATATCGGCATATTTTTTCGGAATATGATAGATATGTCGGACTTCACCAAGTGAAGAACCGGTATCATTGACAGAAGAATCGGGTGGATCGGGAAAAACCGTTTCGTGTTTATCCACCGCAACCTGATATTGACCGGGAAGTGTACCATCTTTGGGTTTGTAGGTAAAAATTCGCGCCATACCGGAAATATTTGTTATACCGACGGCGTATTTCCCCTCAGAATTTAGTAATGTAATTGAGGCATCCGGTACCGGTTTCCCATCAAATTGAATTTCAACAGTAACCGGAACCGTACCGCGATTTGGGTGTCCGCATCCACAAAAAGGTAATACGAGACATAAAAAAAGGAACAAAAATATTTTTATTTTTAGCATGATATGGGAAAGATTATTAAAATTAAGGGTTAAATTTTATTAAGTTAGTTTGAATCAAAATGATTTTGATTCACCGCTTGCTTTGGTGCTAAGAGCCCCCCAAACACCATAAGGACTCTCCTGCATGTCTGATGGATATACAGTGCCTAAAGTCCCGGTATCAATCGTTTCAGAAACGAAGCGGACAGATCCATCCATCAGGCAAACATTAACACCGCCGGAATGACGGCTACTCGGTGTAATCAGCCCATTACCACCACCATGACTGGCAATATCTATGTAAGATGCTTGATTAGGCGGTAACCCTGCGGTCATACCGGAAAACGGAAAGTAACCATCCGACCAACGATAACCGGGCGGAGTACTATAGAACGTAACTCCTGATCCGAATTTTCCGCTTTGCTTATCATATTTTGCCAACAAATCAGTTGGTTTCGTGAACGGACTAAAAATGCCCATTTCCCCAAAAGTATTCACGCCCAGTGGACGAACTGCCTCAGAAACACCTATTGTGTTACTGGTTCCATCAGTGATAGATGAAAATCCGTTATAAGTTTGATAAGGGGAAAAAACACCACGAACAATAATATTGTTCGAATTGTATGGTCGATCACCGGAGAAAAAACCGTAATTGTAAACAGCGGTTGCTTCATTGGTGGTTCGTGGTGCTATAGTTCCGGCACTTTCACTTGGACAACAATAAAATGGAACTGGTTCGGTAAAAGATTTTGCCGTCGGATCCCAAACTCCTAAAACTTCATCCATACAAAGCGGATAGCGTGAACTTTGTTCAAGGAAAGTAAGTAAAGCAATACGAATACTTGTTCGACCACGCTGAGGTTGATTGGTATTCGTTCCTAATACTCTCAAAGCCGGCAATGCCTCAGACGTATCGTGATAATTGTGTAGTGCAATCCCGATTTGTTTGAGTTTATTGGTACATTGCATCCGCCTTGCCGCCTCTCTTGCGGCTTGAACGGCAGGTAATAGTAATGCGATTAACACGCCAATAATCGCAATTACCACCAGTAATTCCACCAGCGTAAATCCGTTTCGGTATTCGTTTCGACGAACTTTCGAACGGAAATTACCGCCGGAACACAACAGGACACACAGCATGAAACATGCTATGAGGCTTGTCAAAAAACCTGCCAAAAGATCGTACAATTTGTTGTACATAATTTTTTCTC
This sequence comes from Planctomycetaceae bacterium, assembly GCA_031288765.1. Lineage (GTDB taxonomy): Bacteria > Planctomycetota > Planctomycetia > Pirellulales > Thermoguttaceae > WRKP01. The sequence continues at coordinate 112 of JAITQV010000711.1, read as the reverse complement.
CTTAATATAAATAGGAGTGATATTTTAACAGATTACATAACGTATAATCTGTTGTTGCTGAAATTGGGAAACAAACATTAGCCGAGAAACGGCAACAGAATATCGCTCTTTG
>JAITQV010000672.1 GCA_031288765.1 Planctomycetaceae bacterium | reverse complement strand
TAATGAAATTTAAACAGTAAACTTCTTGTTAATGTATTTGCCGACCTTTAAATTATTGCCGTTTCGGTTATAATTTCACGGTTATAATTTCGCATGTGATACTCATGAACTATCAATTAACTCAAAAACAAAATTGAAGGAGTAAATTATGTCGTTCCCCGATATTCCCGATGCAACAGGTGTAACCTTCGAAAAAGCCTGGCTGCTCATTCAGGAAAACGCCAAACTTATCCAAGAATATGCCAAACAAGCCTACGAAAAAAATCAACAAACCGAAAGAGAATTCGAAGAACTTAGAAAATTTGTCAGGCAAGCCAGCGAACAACAGAAACTGACCGACAAACAACTCGATAAATTAGGTAATCGTCTCGGTGAAATGGAATAATGTTTGGTTGCCCACAATCGGATTCACCATCAGCAAACACGTTAATTTAACCCGAATTAGATAACTTTTCGCGGAGAAAAATCGTTTACTTTTGAGTTTTTTAGTTATTGCCGTGAACGGTTACGAAACTATAAACATCAATAATAAATATCACAAGACGTCGTTTCGCGGCAACATCATGACTTCGCCCATGGTAAGAGGAGTATTGGGGTCTTTTTTAACCTTGTTTGGTTCTTCCTTTTTCCATTTTGGAAGCGAAAAGATATTTGTTTGAGAATGTTGTTTCGGTTTTGCGGCACAGCCCGTCATAACCAACATCGGGCAAAGCAACACAACACAAAGACCGATTCCGATAAAACGTTTTTGAAATGAAGACATGTTTTAAAAAGCCGGAGTTGGCAGATTACTAAATAACAAAGAACTTATCGGACATTGACATTCCGGTTTAATGATTTATTTTATCGTCAAAATTGTTAGAAAAGTTTAATTTTTATTAAAGTTATTACAAAAAAGAACCAAAATGAGTTCAACACAACAGATTTTTGAACTGGCGAAGGAACGTTATGCGGAAATCGGCGTTTCGGTTGAGAAGAGTTTGTCGAAACTGGCAGAGATTAAAATATCGCTTCACTGTTGGCAAGGCGATGATGTCGGCGGTTTCGAGTCGGCGGCGGGATTAACCGGCGGCGGAATTTTAGCAACAGGAAATTACCCCGGTAAAGCCCGAACACCGGACGAATTACGCCAAGACGCCGAATTTGCGTTTAAGCTGATTCCCGGTAAACACCGTTTCAATCTTCACGCAATTTATCTGGAAAACAACGGCAAAAAAGTTGAGCGGGACGAAATTGCTCCCGAACATTTTCGCGGTTGGATTGATTGGGCGAAAACGAATGGTTTGGGTCTTGATTTCAATCCGACGTATTTTTCCCACCCTTTTGCGGCGGAAGGTTTTACTTTGTCGCACCCGAACAAGAAAATCCGGCAATTCTGGATACGTCACGGAATTGCCTGCCGGAAAATCGCAGAGGAAATGGGAAAAAAACTCCTAACTCCGTCTGTTGTGAATTTTTGGATGCCGGATGGTTTCAAAGATATTCCGGTGGATCGGTTGTCCCCAAGACGCCGAATGAAAGAATCGCTCGATGAAATCTTCGCCGAAAAAATCAATCCGCGTTATGAACTCGATGCCGTAGAAAGCAAGTTGTTTGGAATTGGCAGTGAGACTTATGTTGTCGGTTCCCACGAATTTTTCATGGGTTACGCGGCTCAAAACAATAAATTACTCTGCCTTGATGCGGGACATTTTCATCCGACGGAAGGTATCGCCGATAAACTTTCCGCCTGTTCGCTTTTTTTCAAGGAATTTTTACTCCATGTCAGCCGTCCTGTTCGTTGGGACAGTGATCATGTTGTCATTTGGAACGATGATTTACGGTCGATTGCGGAAGAATTGGTTCGCAACAATTTATTGGGACGCACTCACATCGGTCTTGATTTCTTTGACGCAACACTCAACCGGATTGCCGCATGGACAATCGGAACCCGCGCAATGCTTAAAAGTTTGCTTGCGGCGTTGCTGGAACCAATTGACCAATTGCGGAAATGGGAATCGGAAGGGGATTACGCACGGCGGCTGGCGGTTCTCGAAGAACTCAAAACAATGCCGTTCGGCGCCGTTTGGGATCAATACTGCGAACAAAACAATGTTCCGGTCGGAACGGCATGGATTGACATTGTGAAAGATTATGAACACAATGTTCTCTCAAAACGCGGTTAACGCAAAATCGACACGGGTTAATTCGTTGTCTCTATTCAATTATTTGTTGAACATGAACCCCAAAACTTTGAAAAATACAATCTTACAATCGGTAAATGCAGTTCTACAATCGGTAAATGTAGTCCTACAACCGGCAAATGTAGCCCTACAATTGGTAAATGTAGTCCTACAATTGGTAAATGTAGTCCTACAATTGGTAATTTGTAGTCCTACAATCGGTAAATGTAGTCCTACAATCGGCAGATGTAGTCCTACAATTGGTAAATGTAGTCCTACAATCGGCAAATGTAGTCCTACAATTGGTAAATGTAGTCCTACAATCGGCAAATGCAGTTCTACAATTGGGTCAATTTAATTCTATAATTTGCAATGTTGAAAGGATTTTGGGGCATTTTGTGATGTTTTTCACAATGACTGAACAGATACGATTCGTTATAGATACTATTCGTTAAAATTGACACAATCTGTTTGCAAAAAATCAATCGGTTATACAATATACTATTCTTTTTATGTTTAATGAAAGTTGGGACAAAAATGTTGTTTTTCGGGGACATGCTAAGACAAAACTGTCTTTGGAGAAACCGGTTCCATTTGTTTTAGGAAAGATGTTTTGGATATAAACATTGTAAATGTAATAAGTTGCTGCTGTTGAAGCGGCGGGTTTTATCTTGGTGTTATCTTGGCGCAAAACGTGCATAAAGAGTAAACGGTTACGGGAGCCGGCGGCAAAGTATTAACGTATTTAACGGTGCTGAAAAAATTTTTTGCCTAAAAGTCTGATATTTATGATAAATTTTGAACTGATGAAACAAACGCCCGGAATGCTTGCATTGGAGGATGGTCGATGTTTTTCCGGTATTTCTGTCGGGTTTGACGGTCTTTCGGCGGGCGAGGTTGTGTTCAACACCTCCATGACCGGTTATCAGGAAGTGATTACGGACATGTCTTATGCCGGTCAGATTGTTGCGATGACGGCTCCGCAGATTGGCAACACCGGATTCAACGAGGAAGATCACGAATCGGTAAAACCGAAAATTCAGGGACTTTTGATGCGGGAAATTTCGCGGCGGGCTTCCAACTGGCGAGCTACGGAAAGTCTTGATAATTTTTTGAAGCGGAATCGGATTGTTGCGCTTTCCGACATAGACACGCGGTCATTGACGAAACATCTTCGGGATCATGGTTTATTGCGCGGGGTGATTGCGTCCGGCGATTGGGATGCGGCGGAATTGGTTCAAAAGGCGAAAGATTCACCGCATCTGGAAGACATTGATTTGGTGGGGCAACTTACCGCTGCCAAACCGTTTGAATGGACGGAGCCGTGTCCGTGGACATCGGATTTATACAAAGAAAATTCTAATGGTTTGAAGAAAATAGTTGTGTATGATTTTGGGGTCAAGCAAAATATATTGCGGTCATTGGTTTCGATGGGGGCGCGGGTATTTGTTGTTCCGGCGTTTACGGCTGCCGATGAATTGCTGGCGATGCAGCCGGACGGGGTTGTGTTTTCGAATGGTCCCGGCGATCCGGCGCGGCTTGGTTCGGTGGTTTCGGAAATGCAGAAACTGATCGGCAAGATACCGATGTTTGGAATTTGTCTTGGGCATCAACTTTTGGCAAGAGCGTTTGGTGCGGCAACTTATAAGATGAAGTTTGGTCATCGCGGAGCCAACCAACCGGTACTCAACAAGACAACAGGACAAGTTGAAATTACATCGCAAAATCATAGTTTTTGTATCAATCCCGACACATTGCCGAACGATGTTGAGGTATCGCATATTAATTTGAATGATGGTACGGTGGAGGGGTTACGTCATCGGGATTTACCGGTTTTTTCCGTGCAATATCATCCTGAAGCGGCGGCGGGTCCGCATGATGCGGCTTATTTATTTGAGGAATTTCTATTTGGCAAAAAAACACCTGTCAAGAGTTAACAATTGATCTTGAATGACGCCGCAAGCGGAATTGCGGAATTATAATTATTGCCGTATTCTGATTTCCGCAGGAACTCCCTATCAATAGAAAATTAAGTACGACAAATCAATAAATCTCCGTATGAGATTCATCTAAACAAAAAATAAAATGTGAAAAGACACGAAAATTATTTTTTTGGGGAGGGTATCTTGACCGATAATTTTTTAAATATAGAATAATCGATCAAATAATTTTCCATTATTTAAATTCAATTTTTAGGAGATTAAATTACGTTTTGAAAAATAAGTAGTCCGAATTTTTGTTCGGGTGAAAAAAATA
>JAITQV010000631.1 GCA_031288765.1 Planctomycetaceae bacterium | reverse complement strand
AACTAAACAACTGCTTTAACCGCCGCCAATTGATTTGTTAATTCGGCAATCGCCATTTCCGGCGTCGCTTTGAAAATCATTGTTTCGCCGACAGTTACCGTAGGACCGCGATCACAATTTTCCGTGCAAAATGTTGCTTCAATACGGACTAAATGACCCAACGCCCGATCTTGAACATAGTCGGCAATCTTCTTTAACACCGTTTGGCTGCCCCGAATAAAACAACTCGTTCCCACGCAAACCGATACCCGAACTTCCGGCGTTGTTCCGGCTTCGTCCAAAACCGGAAGCGTTAACCCGTAAATCCTGCGGCGGTTGCGGTAAGTTGTGTGCAGCAATTCGTGAGCGGTGTGCCCGCCGATACCGCCATCGAAATATTTGTCATAACACTCCACCAAAACATGATTATCCTGCGGTTTATGGAGCTGCAACATTTTATCCGCCTTGTAAAGACCTTCCGAACGGCTGTGCCGGACTTCCCAGTCGTTGGTAACCGGCTGTCCGGCTCCGCCAACACAACCAAGCGGACACGCCATGACTTCGACAAAATCGTAATTTTTTTCGCCCCGCCGAATCATTTCCGCAACTTTTCGCGCATTGGCAAGACCGTAAACCACACAAACCCGAATCAAAATCCCGTCAATATTAAACTCCGCCTCCCGAATCGCCTTATCGCCGCGAACTTCGGTAAACTCGAAGGTGTCCAACTTGACTCCCTTCAATTTTTCAACCGCAAAACGCAACGCCGCTTCCATCACACCGCCGGTTGTTCCGAAAATCACGCCGCCGCCGGTTTTGAAATTGAACGGCGGGTCTAACGATTGAGGTTGTAATTCGTTGAAGCGAAGTCCGGCTTCCTCGATCATCCGAACCAACTCTTGTGTGGTCAAAACATGATCCACATCAGGAATCCCGTTTTTGATAAACTTGCTCTGTTTACATTCAAACTTCTTCGCAGTACACGGCATAACCGCCACCACCACCAAATCTTCTTTGGCAACACCGAGTTGTTCGGGCAAAATCAACTTCGCAGTGGGACCAAACATCTGTTGCGGCGAACGGCAACTCGAAAGATTGGGAAGAAGATCCGGCAAAAATTGCTCGGCATATTTAACCCACGCCGGACAACACGAAGTAAATTGCGGTAATTTTTCGCCTTTGGTTTTTCGCTCGACAAATTCGGTTGCCTCTTCGAAAATCGTTTGATCGGCGGCAAAACTCGTATCATAGACTTGATCGAATCCGACGGCGCGGAGTGCGGCAACAATTCGCCCCAGTTCGATGGAGCCGGGCATTCCGCCAAACGCCTCGCCAATCGCCACCCGAACCGCCGGCGCAATTTGAACCACGACTTTTTTCTTGGGATCGTTAATCGCCTGCCAGACAACATTGACATCATCCCGAACCGTCAACGCCCCAACCGGACAAACGGTTGCACAAAGTCCGCAATTAACACATTCAATATCCGCAAGGTCTTTGTTAAACGGCGGAACTACGGTTGATTTTGCTCCCCGACCGGCAAAACCAATGGCGCCAACTCCTTGAATTTCATTGCACGCTCTGACGCAGTCGCCGCAAAGAATACATTTATTGGGATCACGGACGAGCGACAAGCTTGACCGGTCAACGGGGCGTTCGACAAAAGTCCGTTTGAAACGGACGGTATTGACGCCGAGTTGCCGAGTCAGCGATTGGAGTTTGCAGTTTGTATTTTTGGGGCAAAGAGTACAATTCTGATCGTGATTTGCCAGAATTAATTCCAAAGCGACTTTACGCATTTGGCGTAATTCTTCGGTGTGGGTATGGACAACCATTCCTTCTTGCGGAGTGGTGGAGCAGGACGCCACAATTCCAAGCCCCTTGACATCAACAAGGCAAAGCCGGCATGCTCCGTAAATGCTCAATTCGGAATGATAACAAAACGTTGGAATATCTATTCCGACTTTTCTGGCAAGTTCCAGTAAATTGCGTTCCTCGTTAATAGGAACTTGAATACCGTTAAGGGATAAAGTTTTAACAGCTTCGATCATTGTTTTGCCTCGTATATTTGGGGTTGGGGTTAAGTTTGAACCTGATAGGCTGGTTTTTGGGTTTTACTGATTTTTATATTTTAGGGTAAAGGATTTCCATAGCAAAATAAATAGTTTCAGAGGAATCAGCAAGCAAATTTATTTTGCGGTTGTACCATTTGTACGACCAATCCGTTAAAGAAGGTATAAAATAATCAGAAATTCCAAATTATTATAATGAATTGCCGAATGACTTCAAGGGGCAATCGGACAAGCAATCTGTATTTTCTCTCTTGACAGTTGTTTGGTAAATCGGTATTGTTCGCCGGGTCGATTGTTTTGAGATCATAGTTTGTTGCGACCACCCTGCGGTCAGGATGACCGAAACTCCAGTTAAAAGAAAAATAACAATGAAAGGAAATTTTAATCAGTCTTCAAATGAACCGGAACTCCAAGGTGTTGCTCTCCTTGATTTGAAACGTCAGTACGAAGTTTTGAAAGACGAAATCGCCGAATCGCTCAAAAAAGTTTGTGACAGCGGGGCGTTTGTGCTTGGTCCTGAGGTGAAGGTTCTCGAAAATAATATAGCCACGTATTCGCAGGCGGAACACGCGATTGCCTGTGCTTCGGGGAGCGATGCACTTTTGCTGGCTCTTATGGCGACCGGTATTGGACCGGGCGATGAAGTGTTGGTTCCGAGTTTTACTTTTTTTGCCACCGCCAGTGCTGTTACCCGATTAGGAGCCAGACCGGTTTTTGTTGATATTGAGCCGAAATCGTTCAATATGTCGGTAATTGATACTGCCCGGAAAATCACCGCCCACACAAAAGCAATGATTCCGGTTCATCTTTTCGGTCAAATGGCGGAGATGGTGGAGCTTAACCGTTTGGCTCAGCAGCATGGAATTACCGTAATCGAGGACGCCGCTCAATCTATTGGGGCGGAATTTGAAGGGCGTCGTGCGGGTTCGTGGGGGGACATGGGGGCGTTTAGTTTTTACCCGACGAAAAATTTGGGCGGAGCCGGCGACGGCGGTTTGGTAACCACCCGCAACTCCCAATTAGCACAACTCCTGAAATTATTGCATGTTCACGGGATGGAGCCGCGGTATTATCACCGGATTATTGGAATTAACAGCCGTTTGGATTCGTTCCAAGCCGCAATTATCAATGTGAAGATTAAATATCTTGAGAGTTGGACGATGATGCGTATTCAGAATGCCCAACGTTATAATGAAATGTTTCTTGATGCGGGATTGGGCAACAAGATTGGGATTCCCAAACCGTTTCCCAACCGGCGGCATGTCTGGAATCAATACACGATTCGGGTGTCGGACGGGCAACGCGATGAATTACGCAAGAATCTTGCGGAGCGGAAAATCGGTTCGGAGATTTATTATCCGTTTGGTTTGCACGAGCAGGAATGTTTTAGATATCTTGGTTATAGTTCCGAATCGTTGCCGGAAACGCATCGGGCAAGCCGTGAAGTTTTATCGTTGCCGATTTTCCCCGAATTGACCGAGCAGGAACAACAACTGGTTGTTCGCAGCGTCAAATCATATTTTGATGTTAATCCGGCGAGGCATGTTTTTCCGGCGGCAACCGCTGTTCCGGTAAAAAAACGCGATGCGGCATAATATTAGCGGCATAATATTAATAGTTGAGAGTGGAGAGTTGATTGTGCCGCAAGCGGAATTTTTTTAAAGGTATGTCAACAAAAGTTAGGCAACTCTTCGATGAAACGCCGCAATGTAGGTGCGAAACATTTTTCGCTCCTGCCGCATATAAGAAAATATTCCGCTGAAATATTTTTCTTGCGGGATTAAGAATCTGCGTCGTCCGTTTGGGCAAATGCGCCGCATATTTGGGCAAATGCGCCGCATATTTAGGCAAATGCGCCGCGTATTTGGGCAACTGCGCCGCATATTGGGACAAATGTGTCGCGTATTGGGGCAACTGCGCCGTATCGATTACTTTGTTTGGATTGTTTTTTTAACACGGAAGACACGGAAAAGGACACAAAAAGCCGCAGAACTATAACTT
>JAITQV010000616.1 GCA_031288765.1 Planctomycetaceae bacterium | reverse complement strand
TCCGGTTTGAAATTTGTAAGTTCCTTTCGAAAACTTTCCGAATTTTTACGATAATATTCCATGCGTTCAGCAATAGACATATTTTTCGTTTCTTCATAATGTTTATTCCGGACTCTTCGAATTTCTCTAAGAACATTATCGGTTTTTTTAGTTTTCATTTTTTGACTCCTTATTAAATAAAATTAAAAATTCTTTCGGTGTACAGATTGTAATTGAATGATAATTGTTTTTAATATTACAGGCATTAATTTTTTGTATTTTTGATAATTTTGCGATATGTTTCCGGTTCCAGCTAACAATCATATCGCAATTGTGAACCGTTGCGTAAGCAACATGCAACATGTCGTCAATATGGTTTTGTGTTAATATTCCGTCTTGTATGTATTTTGTTGCAAGGCTATGCGATTCTTCACTATAAGAAAGTGAAATAAAGTTTATTGTGTTCAAAAATGTAAAAATTACATCTCTTTCAATCTTTTTTGTTGTATGTTTTATTTCGTTTTCTACAACTTCAGAAATGAAAAGTTCAAAATTATTCTGAGTAACAAAATAAAAAAAATCCTTCGTAATAATTCCCCGTTCCGATTCATCAAGCATCAGAACAACAGAAGTATCAAGATAAATTTTCATGTGTTTTAATCGGTTTCTTTTTCAACATAAACGCAATATCATTACTGGTAAATCATGTCTTGAACGGTTGTTCCGGCGGGAATCATCGGCAAAACATGCTCCTGATACGGAACAACAACATCAAGCAAAAACGGATGCGGATTATCAATCATTTGTTTAATTGCCGCCGGAAGTTGTGTTTTGTCGGAAACATGCAACGCCTCCCAACCATAACCCTTCGCAATTGTTACATAGTCAGGATAACGTACCGCCGGACCAATTCCCGTACCTTTACCAAATGTTTCAGGATGATCAATAGGTCCTAAATACGTTTGAGCACGATTCGATTGGTGAAACCGGTCTTCCCACTGAACCACCATACCAAGATGTTGATTATTCAGAAGCATAACCTTAACCGGAATTTTTTCACAATAACACGTCGCCATCTCCTGAATATTCATCTGAAAACTGCCGTCTCCGTCAATGTCAACAACCAATTTTTCAGGACAAGCAAGCTTGGCTCCCATCGCCGCCGGAAGACCAAACCCCATCGTCCCAAGACCGGAACTCGAAATCCATGTTCGCGGTTTCGTAAAACGATAATACTGCGTTGACCACATCTGATGCTGACCAACTCCCGTCGCAATAATCGTCTCACAATCCCGAGTCGCCTTCCAAAGTTCTTCAATAGCGTATTGCGGTACAATATTCGACGAATTTTTGTCATACGAAAGAGGCATTTCCTTTTTCCAAATATCAATTTTGCGGTGCCAGTCGTTCATTGCCGGCGCCGGTGTGTACGATTTCAACCGGCTAAGAATGCCTTGCAACACCGTTTTCACGTCTCCAATAACCGGAAAATCCGCTTCTTTAACCTTATTGATTTCCGACGGGTCAATTTCAACATGAACAATAATTGCTTGTTTGGCAAATTCCGACGGTTTGCCGGTAACACGATCATCAAACCGAACCCCCAATGCCAACAATAAATCACTTTCATAAACCGCATGATTCGCATACGCCGTACCATGCATGCCAATCATTCCAAGCGCCAAACCGTGATCACGCGGAAAAATCGAAAGTCCCATCATGGTCGTTGTAACAGGAATCTGCGTAATCTCCGCAAATTTCAGAAGTTCCGCCGCCGCACCCGAAGACACGATCCCGCCTCCGGCATAAATGACCGGTTGTTTCGCTTTCCCGATCACCTCCGCAATACGGTCTAACAATGTATCGGAAGGCGTTTCAATAACACTGTTGTAACCGGGTAAATTCATCGGTGCATCAAAATTCGGAACACATTGCGTTACCTGAATATTTCTGGGAATGTCAATCAACACAGGACCAGGACGTCCGGTCATCGCAATATGTACCGCCTCCCGAACAATCCGTGCTAGATCATTCACATCGGTTACAAGATAATGATGTTTCGTGATACTTCGGCAAACTTCAACCATCGGCGTCTCCTGAAAAGCATCACTGCCGATACAATCCGTACCAACCTGACCCGTAATCGCAATCATCGGAATACTGTCCATTTTGGCATCGGCAATCGTTGTAACAAGATTTGTTGCGCCGGGACCGCTTGTCGCCATACAAACACCGACACGACCCGTCGCCCGCGCAAAACCTTGAGCCGCAAAACCGCCGCCTTGCTCGTTGCGCGGCAGAACAACCCGAAGCTTATCCCGAAACCGAGTCATCGCCTGATGCAACGGAATACTAAAACCGCCCGGATAAGCAAATATCGTTGTAACGCCGTTGTTAATAAGAGATTGAATCAGAATATCCGCTCCGCTCATTTTGCCTTGAGACAAAACTGCTTTGGCTTCGGAAAAATTTTTGCTGGTTGAGTTTGACATAAAATTTTTGTGAGTAATGTGAGAACTTTGTTCACCGGATTAAAACATCTAATAATACCGTAAACATTATATTTCTCAAGGGGTATTCCTAACAATTGTCAATGAATTAAACTTTGCCGATTGGAGAAAATATGGTAAATGTGTAAATTTTATCGATTAGGCATATTGACAAACTGCCGGTTTTATGTCAAATTTTTAGGAATCATTCGATTAATTGGGAATGACGTTTGGGTTGGGTGTTGCCTTCGAAGTCGGAGTCAGGCTCAAACGACCATTCTTACACCTCTTAAAAATTAGGAGTACACAATGTTAAGACAAATGATTTCACTTTGTATTGTTGTTCTTGCAGTCTTTTTTGCCGTGAATATTTCGGCGGATGAGGCTGTTAAAGCAACCGCTCCGGTCGATGGTGTTGTGGCGGTGGAAGCCGTTCCCGAATCACCTTGCGGCTGTGCCGATTCGCAAATTGTTTTCGGGAAAAGGCTGCTCTCTCTCCGAAAAACGTTGCGTTTCGTTGAACCCGCTCCCTGTGTTCAACAGGCGGAAGTTGCCGTGCCGGCGGAAATTGTTGTTCCGGCTGATTTGGTGCGGATTCCCGCATTCAAGAAATTGCATTACGGTTATACCAAAACCCATGTTTGGGTGGAAAAGCCGTGCGGTTGTAAAGAACAATGCGAATGTGCAAAACCGGCGAATTGTGCTTGTCCCAAAACCTGTGCGGTTCAATGGGTTTCGTTTCCGGCTTACAAAAAGGGGATTATTGGTTTCCGCAGTGTCGAAGCGTGGAAACCGGTTCCTGCCTGTAAGAATGGCGGATAAAACTTAACCGTAATTTGTAAATTGCAGCAGACAAGACAGCAACTCTCTACTAAACCCTGCAAGGCTGAGATTATCGTAATTATATTGGGTAATCTCGCTCTTGCGGGGTTTAGTTTTGATCTGGGGGATGTGTGGGATGCGTTGACAAATTCAAAAACAATCAATAAACTTAGACGACAATTGATTAACCAATCAATCATCAACGAACAAAAACCATGAAAAGTTTTAAAATTTATCTTGATACGTCGGTTATTCTGATGCTTGATGATTCTAAACGGGGAATCATTACGAAGGAATTTTTTGATTTTGTAACTCAGAATAATCACAAAATTTTTATTTCTGAAATTGTTAATAATGAAATTATTGATACGACAGAAAAAACAAAAAAAGAAACAATTTTACATTTTTGGAAAAAACTAAATATGAATGTAATTCCTTACAATAAGGAATCAAACGATCTTGCATGGAATTATATAACAGAAGGTGTATTAACATATAATCATATTGAAGATCTTTTGCATGTCGCTTATGCAACGGTTCATAATTGCGATATGATTGTTAGCTGGAATCGGAAACATATTGCAAAACAATCAAAGATACAAAAATTAAACGCTTGTAATATTAAAAATAATTATAACTCAATTGTGATTTTTACTCCTGAACAATTTTTAACTTATTTTAGCTAAGGAGACAAAATATGACATCCCCAAAAAACGATAACAATGTTCTAAAAGAACTTCGAAAAATTCGGAAAAAACATTTCGAAGAAACGAAAAATATGACTATGGCGGAACGAATGGAATATCATCGCCAAAAATCAGAACGTTTTAGAGAGGAAATTTCCAAAATTGATGCCGGTAAGTACGATTTCCCATTTCTTCATTCTAAAAAGGAGAAAACCTGATAACAACACCAATGAAAATACATGAAAATTTATCTTGATACGTCGGTTATTTTGATGCTTGATGAATCGGAACGGGGAATCATCACAAAGGAATTTTTTGATTTTGTTAACGAAAAAAATTATGAGCTTTTTATTTCTGAAATCGTCAATACGGAAATTACCGATACAACAGAAAAAATCAAAAGAGAAACAATTCTAAGTTTCTTAAAAACGATAGAAGTAACAATAATACCGTCTAATTCGGAATCGGATAATCTGGCGTGGAATTATATTACAGAAGGGGTTTTAACCTATAATCATATTGATGATTTATTACATGTTGCCTACGCAACGGTTCACAAGTGCGACATGATTGTCAGCTGGAATCGGAAACACATCGCTAAACCGATAAAAATACAAAAATTAAATAAATGTAATCTTAAAAACAATTATCAGTTGATTTCAATTTGTACCCCGAAGGAGTTTTTAGCCCTTTTTTCAAAGGAGATTTAAAATGAAAACCCAAAAAACTAATGATGTTCTTAAAGAAATTCGTAGGATTCGGAAAAAACATTTTGAGGAAACGAAAAATATGACTATGGCGGAACGAATGGAATATTACCATCGAAAATCTGAAACTTTCGAAAAAGAGTATGCCGCCGTTAAACCGGATTATGATCGATTTCCATTTATTCATAAAAGAGAAAAAACCAATGACCAAAACAAAACTCTTGAAAAATGATACTTAAAGTTTCCGGTCGTCGGTAATTTATGAAAAAATGACCTTCGGAATATAGCCCCCTTAAATTTCAATTTTACCTGTAACCATTTACACAAAATTACAATATTTGTCGATCAACGTGAAAAGTTCTTTGACAACCGCTTTTTTGGAACAGTTCAAATCCGCACAGAGTTCACCGGAAGTATTGAATATCTGAAACGACGCAGTTTCGTTGTCAATGGATTTGGGACTATTCAGAACAATAAAATCACAATTTTTTTGTTTCAGCTTTTTCAAAGCGTGGTTTCGTCCGTTTTCTGTTTCTAAAGCAAAACCGACAATCCATTGATTTTGCCGTTTAATTTTTCCAAGTGTTGCCAAGATGTCCGGCGTTTCTACAAACCGGAATACAACACCGTTGCTTCCTTCCGGTTTGGATAATTTTTGATCGGAAAAACGTTCCGGTCTGAAATCACAAGGCGCAGCCGCTCCAATAATACCGTTACAATCAGGAAAAAGTTGCCGGCAACATTCAAGCATTTGTTCCGTCGTTTCAACACGGTGAATTTCGGCTCCGTCAGGATAAGCCAACGCAACCGGTCCGCTGACTATCACCGGTAATTCACCGCGTTCCAAAACAGTTTCCGCAAGAGCGACTCCCATTCGACCGCTTGAACCGTTAGTCAAAAAACGTACCGGATCAAGATATTCCCGTGTTGGACCTGAAGTAATCAAAATACGTGGACGTATCGGCATTTTATTTGGTTAATTGTATTCGTCCCCAACCGCCGCGCTCTCCCAAAACACCGCTAATGTGTTCGGCGAAATTAGTAAAAATCATAAAGTGAACACAATAGACAAACAAAACTTTGTTAATGATAGCAAATTGACAACAGAATAACAAGTATAAACCGTCTATACGGCAAGGCGAAAATTTTCCGAAAACGAAATTTCGGTTTATTATCATAACTTGCATCTATTCAGCGGAATGTTTCAATATAATCTTATTTTTAACCTTATTTCCGAACAAAACAACCTTAGTAGCCCAAAGTTCCAAACCAATCAACCTTATTAACTTATTAAAGAAATGAAATAATAAGGTAATAAGGTTAATTGTATGAAGGCTTCTTGGCTACTAAGGTTGTTTTGTTTGAAAAATTAGGTTGAAAATAAGGTTATAGGTGAAACAAGGGTAATACGTTTTCGCAAATTCCACTGAAATATAACAAAAATTCAACTGAGTTTGTAATCTTATCAAAAAGCGAAAACCAAATTTTAATGTAATAGGAATATTATTGTTCCGGTTTTGCCGATTGAATCAAATCGGGAACATCGTATTCGAGCAAAGCCCCGTGAACAAGATTGGTAATCGGATAAAACGAACTGCCAACCTGAACAACATCGTACCACGACCGAACCGGTTTATCGAGTTTCAAACCGGAAAAAAGCGACGGTTCCAACACTGCGGCGTGCAACGCAACAAG
>JAITQV010000611.1 GCA_031288765.1 Planctomycetaceae bacterium | reverse complement strand
TTTCTAATCAAACACAAAAACAATCTAAAAATTTGGTAATCAAAAGATAGGCAATCGCTCGCCGCAGCGATTGTGTCGGCGTTAGCCGACAATGAATTTTATGCAATGTTGGTTGTTCTGGTTGCCTATCGGCAAGCAACCATGGGTGAAAGCCCTTCGGCGAAGGGTTGCGTCGGCGTCAGCCGACAATGAATTTGGTGTCTATTCAATGTTTTGCCCCGACAATAGGGTTGAAAGAAGGTTGAAAGCCCTATTGTCCAAACCGAATACCTTAAAACTATGAACCATTTAATTTTTAAGATAAATACGCCGCGCGTGGGGGCAAACGCGTCGTGCGGTCTTGCAAACGCGTCCCGCGGTCTTGCAAACGCGTCGCGCGGTCTTGCAAACGCGTCGCGCGGTCTTGCAAACGCGTCGCGCGGTCTTGCAAACGCGTCCCGCGGTCTTGCAAACGCGCCGTGCGGTCTTGCAAACGCGTCCCGCGGTCTTGCAAACGCGTCACGCGTTTTGGCGAACGCGTCGCGCGTTTTGGCGAACGCGTCGCGCGTTTTGGCGAACGCGTCACGCGTTTTGGCGAACGCGTCACGCGTTTTGGCGAACGCGTCACGCGGTCTTGCGAACGCGTCGCGCGTTTTGGCGAACGCGTCACGCGTGGGGGCAAACGCGCCGGATCGGTTATTTTTGGTTGGATTGTTTTTTGGTATCTATATCAGTCATCTGCCCTATTGTCGGGACAAATCACCGAATAAATACAAAGAATTAACATAAAAAGAAAAAAATACGAAATCCAAACAAAAAAAGAATCACATAAACCGATATGATATTAGTACCCCCTTGTCGATTGGAGTTAGTTGGGTAGAATAATTTATCTCTTTTGTGTTGGCCCCGTCGTCTAGCGGTTAGGACACGGCCCTTTCAAGGCCGCGGCACGGGTTCGATTCCCGTCGGGGTCATTTTGTTCAAGGATTTTACACGTTTGCAAAAAATGTGTAAAATCCTTTTTTTTCCGCCTGTTTCACTTCTTGATAGACGGAAACCAAAACGAAAACGTCTCTAATTACCGGCGTTAATTTGATTCCCAGTCGGCTGACACCGACCTTCGGATATGTGTGGTAAGGGCGAAATATTTTTCGCCCCTATATTGCAACGTTTCGACGAAGGGTTGCCTGCCTTTTGCCGGCAAACTTCCGTCGCCCCTAATCACTGTGAATCACTGTGCAATCCCCGTAATAATGAGAATGTTACCGCTTCCAAAACCTTTTCCACAGGAACCGATTCGTCATTGCGAATAATCAATTGATTGCCCGTCTGCCAGAATACCGCAAGTGTTAAACCGCCTTGCTCAAAACAAAGAACCGTTGCAAAATTCATTAGATCAAGATAAAAAAACGTCATCTCAAAACCCGTAACCGTCTTGTCAAAAAAAATCCGATCAAATCTGTCCGCCTCCATGTCTTCGTACTCTTCCTGCATTGCCGCTAAAACCTCCTTCGCAACTTCATCAGGGTTTGTGCCAAACGGATATTTCTTCAATAACCAAAACGCACCGTCTCCATTCGTTAATTGGATACTCCCCGCCGCCGTGTCCATCTCCGACTCCTCCATCACCCAATTTTCAGGATACCCAAAGTAAATACCGTTGGAATTGTATTCTTTCATTTTTTATAAACTTTTTTCTCCAAAAATTCCGCCAACAACGCCGGATTGTCCGAACCCGTAAGACGTTCAATATTCGCCGGATCAACCCCAAGATTGGTCAACGCCAAAGAAATACGCTTCCAAATTTGAAGCCGCTTCTTCCCCTCCGCCAAATAAAGATCCGTCGTCAATTCCGACAACTTCTGCTTCATAATCTCAGAACGATTGTCATAATACCGTTTGATAATTTTATCCTGATAAGGAGTTCTTCCCTGCATTTTCGTAATAGCGTTTAATCGGAAATTCGGTCAACAAAAACACGTAAACGGTACAACACTTCCGGCATGAGCGGTTTGGGAACCGGTAAATAAAAACCGCGAAACGCCTCCAGAAAAAAACGATCCGCCCGCGGTAAAAGCAATATGCCGTTACGCCGGATTTGGTACCGCCGAATATCACCCCAAGCAATAAACCGGTTCCAGTTAAAAGAACGGTAAACAATACCGCCGGAATTTAACTCAAAATGCACCGGCATCAAAATACGCCACACCGTTGCCAATAAAAATAATAAAGCAATAAATTCCAGAAGCAAATTCCCCCCATATTGCCAAACAATAACCCCCACAAAAAGAGCGGTCACAAAAAGAAATACCGCACTCCATTTTTGATCGGTAATCAACCAAACAGAATAATAAAGCGGTTTATCATTTTCCGCTGTCAAATCATTTGTTGCCGGATAAACCTGACTCACACCAAACCCCATTCAAGATAAATCAAGAACATTTGGAAATATCAATAGAACAAAGCAACGGAATCGTTTCCGCATTTTGAGATTCTTTCGCCTTCAACTCCGAACGAAGAACAACCCGATCCGACGGTGCTTCAATCCCCAACCGAACCCTGTCGCCGCCGGCTCGAACTATCGTTATCACCACATCGTCCCCAATACAAATCTTTTCACCTTCTTTTCGGGTCAAAACTAACATTATTTACCTCCATGTAGATAAAAGGGGGGAGAACAATTTATTTTTTCAACTGTTGATTCGCCAATCAAGTCTTTGTCTGACTACGAAAAACAATGGTAAAAGTTCGTAAAATCGTCTTTTTATCAAGTTCCGAAACCGTGAAACAACACACATTGTTCCGGTTTACCGCCGGCAAGGATCAGCAACAAGGATAAATAAATATGCCCCAATTCCCGCTATTCTTCCGGTTCCGTTATAACATTATAACTTTATAACATTGCCGGTTTATCGCCGCACATTGTCAATTCGTCAAAAGAAAAGTGAGTATTTTTCAATTCAACTTGATGGTATCGTTTACCGGTCGGACCATAGAAGAGAATACGGTTGGAATCTTTTTCCCAAATAGCACTAAACTTGACGGCACGAGGACCATGCAAACAAAACATCATTCCGCAAGGATGGAGTTTACCGCGTTTCAGGATGGTTTCCGAAGTTGGAAAAGCATTCATTATTAAATCATGATCGTTGCAAAGTGTTCGATAGACGAAAAATCTTAGATCAGATAAAGACTCAATCGAATCAATCGTTGTGGTTACCATAATTCGGATTCCTGTAAAACGGCGAAGTTGTAAGGTTGTCAAATCTTTGTCCGCATAAAATAGAGGCAAATCAACAGCCGAATGTAAATTTTACTCAAAAGGTGTATCGTCATAAAATCGGGAAAATCTTTTGCCGGAATAGCACAAAACCCCGTAAGAACTCATTCAAAAATAAGCATAATAACAGTTGTACGGTATAAATAAAATTATCTTGTTCCGAACAGTTTGCTAAACCAATTAGAATCGGGAGGTTGGTTGTTTTCCAGCATTTCCTGAAGCACAAAAGCATCGCTCGCACGTTCAACAACCGTAAAACCTTCCTGATTTTTCTCAAAAACCCAAACCTGTGACGGATGTAAGGAATCAGCAAAATCGGAATGATGGGTTGCCAATATCAGTTGTGAATTTTGAGGGTTTTCAAAAGTGCGGTGAATCCGGTCAATCAGGTTCGCACGGTGCAGCCAATCAAGTCCGTTTTCCGGTTCTTCCAAAATAATCAAAGGAGCGGGATCGTTTTCTTCCAAAAGAATGGTATAAGCCAAAAGCCGAATTGTTCCTTCCGAAAGATGAGTAATAGGAATCGGTTGTTCTATTCCCTGCATTTTGAACGACAAACGCGGTTTCTCCGTTTGGGTTGAATCGATTAAAATTGTTTCAACATTGGGAAGTGAGGAAGCGATACGTTGGAAAAAGGTTTTCTCTTCTGCTCCGTAACGCTTCAACACATATCCGATCAAACCCGAAAGATTCATACCGCGTTGGGATTCGTGTCGTCGCGGCAGTGAAAGATCAAGCCCTCGCGCCGGATCCGGCGTGAAATCGCTCAAAACCCGGTTTTCAAAAAAATTCCTTAACGAAGCCAAAACCGGAAATCTCGGATGAGATTCCAACGCCGCAAGCCCAAGATTTTTATAATCGGTAAATTCGATTTTCGTCAATTCCGAGTTTCCGATTCGTTCATCCGGCGCAAGATAGCGAATACTTCGAACACCGTTTTGCAGGAAAAAAACGGGAACGGATTCTTTACCGCGTTGGTAGGCGAGCAATTCCGATTCGATAAAAGGGAATTTGTTTTTGGCGCAAACAATACTCAACGCGTAAGTAACCGCTTCCGCTTCATCTTTTTGCCGGTAATGAAATCCGAAGGCGAGCGAACCTTTTCCGCCTTGCGAATAAATGGCGTCGTAACCGCCGCGTTTCAAACAGGCAAAATCAACACCGTGACGGTAACAGTCGGAAATAAATGAAAAAACATCAATCGCCGAACTTTTGCCGGTTCCGTTATTTCCGGTCAGGAGTGTTACGGTATTCAGATGATAGGGCAACACTTGGGCATCGTCAATATAGACAAACTTCGGAAAACAGATTCCAAGACCAACCTGTTTTAACGATTTGAAATTACGAATCCAAAATCCCTCAAGGATTCCCATAGGTGTTGTTTTTTAATTGGGACAAAGTCCGGTTCGTTTGATGTTTTCGGTTTAATTTGTTTCCTGAGTGGGAAAGGGTCGGCGGCGTTTTTTATCTTTATTCCAATCTTGCGGAACACCTTGACCGGGTGTCCAAGAATCAAGACCGGGCGAATATTGCCCTGTAAAATCGCCGCGTAACTGACGCGGAAGCGGCGGTAAAAATTGGGGGCGGTTGGCGAGAAGATTTTTTTCGAGTTCCAACTGTTCACCGGTAAGATGGGTGCGAAGTTTATCGCCGAGTGTTCTTCCGGTGGCAAGAATTCTGGCTTCGAGTGCTTTTCCTTCGGCTTCGATTTTTGCTCTGTCTTCGGGGGACATATTGACGCCGCCGAGTGCGATTGCTTTTTCGATCAGTTTAAGCCCTTCTTCCATTTGGGCAATCCGTTCGTTTTCCATTTCCTTAAAAGTGGTTTCGGCTTTCTTTTTTTGTTCTTCGGTCAGGTTCAATGTTGACATGGTATCAAGATTGATGACAGGCGAATTAAGCCCGCCCACGCCCTGAAAAACAAGCTTTTGAACATTCTTTTTTTGTTCCGGTGTTATCAGGTTTTCGACGTGATCCGTCATTCGCTGAATATCTTTCTCAATATCTTCTTGAATCGCTTTATGATCGGCTTCGGTCATTGTTTTGAAACGCTGAACATACTTGGGAGCATTCATAAAAATTTGGGCTTGAATCATATCTCTTGCCGATTTTAACGAAGCGGTTTGTTCATTGTTAAAACCCATTTCACTGCAAATTTCCGGTTTTCTGGCAATTTCGAGCAAGGCAATCGTATTACCAAACCCTTTATTGCTTACGGAATTGATGACGGAACGACCAACAATTGTGGTGGTACCGGCGGGCGGTTTGCCCTGAAACAATGCTTCGGAACGTTGTTGGGCTTCACGTTCACGCCGTTCCCGAAGTTCTTTCCGTTGTTGATCTTGCTCCGGTGTTTGGGCGACAACTCCCTCAAACCAAACCAAACCGCCAAACAAAACTCCCGCCAAAAAAATTACCCGACAAAACATAATTTGCGACATACTTTACCTCCGATTTTGTTAATCTGCGAAAATTTTAGACTGAATTATACCCGAAACCGTCCTCCGGTAACAGGGTAACTCACAATTTTAATAAAGAGACCTTAAGCGAAAGGATTGTTACACACGGTTGGGGGGTTGGGGCGTGCGGTTTGGAATTTGGGGTGCGTGATCGAAATTACAAACCGCAAACCACAATCCGCAAACCGCACATTCTAGAATTTGGGGTTTGCGGATTCATTTGTCCTTTATCTCCCTACCGTCTTTCTTGTCCCTTTTCCCCAAAATAACCGCCTACTTTTAACTAAAAGGTATCTACCGATTGG
>JAITQV010000593.1 GCA_031288765.1 Planctomycetaceae bacterium | reverse complement strand
GCGTTTCGTCGAATTGACATTCCGTTAGGAATGTATCGCTCGGTAGAAAAAATAATTCGTCATTACATAGGCATTCCGTAGGAATGCGTCCAAAAAATACCGCAAACGATTCAATAGGGTAACATTCCTAACGGAATGTCAAATGATAAGAACACCACATTTTCTACCAAGCGTTACATTCCTAACGGAATGTAACGTTTCGACAAGTTTTGATTAAAGGGATTAAATTTCGTATCTATTCAGCCGTTTTGTTGAACTATTATGCAGAACAAACCTTATTTTTAACCTGATTTTTCCGAACAAAACAACCTTAGCAGCCAAAATTTCCTCATAAAATCAACCTTATTTCCTTATTTTTTTATTTTTTAATAAGGTAATAAGGTTGATTGGTTTGGGACTTTGGGCTACTAAGGTTGTTTTGTTTGAAAAAATTAAGTTGAAAATAAGGTCAGTTGAAGCATTCCACTGAATAGATACGTCTATTTTAATTTTGAGTTTTTTAATTATCGGCGTGAATACTGAAATGAAATTAAAACCGTAACGATGTTTCATTATATTTTAGCAGTTCGAGATGAAAAAGTTCATCAAGGCGACCGGTTTCGAAAAAATGTTCCGCTATTACCGTTGTCAGGTGCGCACCGTAACGACGAGCGGCAAGATGATAATTTTCCTGATGTCTTGCGAGATTCCGTTTATACTGTTCCCGCGTCAGCAAATCAAGGTACACTTCCATCCGTTCACCGCTTTCACAATCCGCCAGACGGAGATTACCGCGTTCCGGCGGTTCGGCGTCCGATTGGGCAAGTAATTGCACTAAAATTGTTACGGCGGCGTCGTTGGCGATTCGCGAAACGATTAACTCCGGATCCGCCATAAAAAGAAAATCGCTTACAAAAATCCGAATTCCGCGCGGTCGCCATTCCGGTTGCATTTGTAAAAAAGCGTCGTCAGGAGAACTTGTTGTTGTCAAGTCAAACGGTTCCCAATCCAAAGGCATGAGATGCGATCGTTCCAATGTCCGGCAGCCGTTGTCAGTTACAAAAACACGGAACGAAAACCGTGATTCCGCTGCGGCGGATGCAAAGAATCCGGTTAATGCGTAAGCGGCTTCTCCTTTTTTTGTTCCGGTAAGATTCATGGATCGGGAAACATCAAGCAACAAATCAACATGCGGATTGACTTCTTCCCGAAAAAGTTTCACAGCAAGCCGGTCACTTCGGGCGTAAACATTCCAGTCGATACGGCGTAAATCATCACCGGGTAAATATTCCCGATGTTCCATAAATTCAAGACTGCTCCCAACACTCCGGCTTAACATATTGCCCGTCATTCCAAGCGGTGTTTGCCGCGGTTCCGTAAACGCCGCCTGACTGCCAAGACGATAACCGTACATCAAACTTTCGAAATCCATCTGTTTTTGAATGTTAATTTGAAGATAAAAATAAAAAACCGCTGCAATATTACAAAAATCCAAACCCAAAAAAGAGAAACAATTAGTTTTATTTTAGGGTTTTTGTTCCTGTTTTTGTTGGAAAAAGCGGTTTGAAAAAACGTATTCTCCCGCAAATAAAATTGCAAGCACCAACATAATCACAGCATACAATTCCTGTCCGATTCGGCGGCGGACAATACCCAGTTCAACTTCCTGCGGTGTTTTTGCAAAACGATAATTCCCTTCGCCGAGAATTTGATCCAATTTTTCTTTATTGATTTTTTGAAGATTGGTTGATTCGGCGGGGTAATTGACACTGAATCCCGTATCAAGCGATTTTTGGGAACCGCCGGAACGAATCCTGTAATTACCGGATTCCGTTGTTGATGAAACAGTAATTTCCCGCCGAACCTGATCCGGTGTTAAACGAACCGACTTGCCCGACGGTATTCTTAATAAACAGGTTGGCGGCAACATTTCCAGATTGGGTCGCAACACAACCGGTTCGCCCATAACAAAATTATGTTTTTGTTCGCTAACACCCGCCAGATATTTCGTAATTCCTTCCGACAACAGAACAAACATCCATGCCGCCTCACCGTGTGTTAATAAATTCCAGGGTTGATCGTTGATTTCCGAAACCGGTGTTGCAACAGTTACAGTGCGACCGCGTCCGATTATTTGTGTCAGAATTGCGGCTCGTCCGTCGGAAAAAGAAGCCGCAACCTCCGCTCGTGACGAAAAATCACTTAATTCCCAATATCGGAATATCGGTTGAGCATTCCAAGGAAACGTGTCCAATGAACCCAACGGTTTAAACACGGAAAAAATCGGCGAAACTCCATTGTCAGGAACAATCCATGTATCACCGTTCGGATCACGTGCCTGCCGAACAAGTTTTGCGCCGATTATTTCTGTTGCGGAAGGAGCGTTGAACGACGCCAGCGAATCGGCGTTCCGACCAAGAAAAAGACCAACCCCATGTCCCGACGACACATAATCGGCTAATTTTTTCCAAACGACGGGTTCCAACGGCGACGGGTCAAGCAAAATAACGCTGCTGTATTGATCGAGTTCGGTTGCGGTTAGACCGGAAATCTCCGAAAGCGGAATCGTTTCAACGACAAACGGCACCGTTTCCAACGCCTGACGTAAATACAACGAAGAATCACGAACAGGCGGTTGTGCCGCCAAAAGAATTTTCCAAGGTAATTGTACTTGAATTGTAAACCACGCCTGATCGTCAATGGGCAAAGCGTCGGGAACAGTGTAACGGCATTGTCCCTGATACGTTCCCGAATCAAAACCGGAAAGCAAAAAAGAAAGATAACGGCGTGATTCACCATCTGAAAAATCGACCGATTTTGAAGCACGGACAATTTCCTGATCTTTTTTTTCCTGATCGGCTAACAGGAGTTCGACGGTTTTTTTCTGTGCCGGTCCGAGATGGAACAATTCCAAATCGACCCGAACCGGAATTTGTGCCGTGATGACTTCGGGAACCAACGTAAATTGATTGATAGAGGAATTGACCGGCTGTTCCGCTGAAACATCAATAACAAAAAATCCTAATTCCTTATTTGTTCCGTTTAGAAGACCGTTTTTCTGTTTCATATTTTTGATTAGGTTTTGTAACGAATGAGCGGAGTCTTCCGACCAACTTGGTTGCGAAAGGTCGGAGAGGAGGTAGAGTTCCCGTTGTTCGAATTCACTTTCACCGAGTAAAATGAGGGCGTCTTGAACCGCTTCGGTGATGGGACGTCCCAACGGCGTGACGGGAAGCCGGTCGATTTTTTCTTTGGCGGCAAGCCGGTCAACCTGAAAAACCGCCTTTTCCCGATCCGAAGAAAGAATAGCAATTGTACTGCCTTGCGGAAGTTGTTGGAGAATCCAGCGTGAAAAATCCTTTGCCGCTTCGAATCGTGACTGATTTTCCGCAACATATTCCATGCGAAGTGAAGAATCAATCACAACCGCCGCCGCAATAGGAGCGTCCTGACTGCTAAGCGATACGGCTAAAGAGCTTACAAAGCTTCGTTTACCGTTTTGGTCGTTTGCAACAGTTATATTTGGAAACCAGTCGGCAAGTTTCAGTATCGGACGTGACAAAGCCAAACCGAATAAAACAAGAGTAAGAATCCGAAGAAGAAGCAAAATAATATGTTTAAGCCGGTAATGCCGGCGATATAGTTCCAAATGTTTACGAACAAACAAAAGTGCCGGAAACTCAATCCGTTTCGGTTTTCCGCGCATCAAAAGATGTAACAACACCGGAATTACCGCTGTTGCAAGACCTCCCAGAAGAAAAGAAAGTGTTGTAAACGTCATATTATGTAAGGGATTATTCTTTGCAATCTTTGCGGTTAAAATAAAAGAACCGCTGATATATTATGAAAAGTATATTAAACATCCTGTTTTTTTTCAATATTGGCGAGTTATACTTCGCAACGCCAATAAAAGGGGCGGGATTAGTTAATAGTTAGTGGTGAATAGTTAATAGTTCGCAAGCGGGATTAACATGTTGCGGTAAAAATTCCGCATGCGAACTCTCCACTATCAACTATTAGTTATAAGGTTTTTTGCCAAAATTCTTACACGGTCAAAAGATTCCGCTGAAATAACGCCGAATTTCTCACCTTAAACCCCAAATCTGTGATTCTAAATAAC
>JAITQV010000570.1 GCA_031288765.1 Planctomycetaceae bacterium | reverse complement strand
CTTGTCGTTTAAAATTCAACAAGTGTAAAATATTATACAAATGTAAATAAGATTTACACAAATTCTATAAAAATCAGCGGGAGATTTAGGGTTATTGATATTCTCCGAGTCACTTGCCGATAGGCAACCAAAATAATCAACATGACATAAATTCCTTCTTGGCTAACGCCGACGCAATCATGGGTGAAAGCCCCTCGGCGAGCGATTGCCTACCTTGTGAATGGTTGATCGTAAGTGGGTGAACGGTTGCCGATCTGACCGAATAGACCCGAATTGCATTATTTTGCAGCAATTTTGATCGAATTTGTATCTTTTTGAAGCATTTGAACGTGCAAAATGCGGAAATTGTAGAACAGCAACGACCAATTGTAGAACAGCAATGACCAATTGTAGAACAGCAATGACCAATTGTAGAACAGCAACGACCAATTGTAGAACAGCAACGACCAATTGTAGAACAGCAATGACCAATTGTAGAACAACAATAACTGATTGTAGAACAGCAATGACCAATTGTAGAACAGCAACGACCAATTGTAGAACAGCAATGACCAATTGTAGAACAGCAACGACCAATTGTAGAACAACAATGACTGATTGTAGAACAGCAATTGGTTAATGTAGAACAACAATTTTCGAAATTTTTGGGGTTCATGGTTAATTTTCTGTGGTTAATAAAAATAGGTAGTTACTGTTTTTTTCTATGCTTTATTCAGGGTTATGCTCTGCTCAAAAAGTCTCCGGTTCGGGTATCCACACGAACAATTTCGCCTTCATTGAGGTATTCGGGAACCTGAATTTCAAGACCAGTTTCAAGAGTTGCCGGTTTAGCGCGGGACGTGGCGGAATTTCCTCGTGCCGCCGGATCGCATTTGATCACTTTAAGCGACACCGCCGTCGGAATTTCAATACCAACACATTCGTCATTGTAAATCAACGCCCGAATACCTTCCAGTTCTTCCGAAATATATTGCATTTCCTCTTCGATATCGGTTTTTTTCAAACTGTACTGGTTATAATCCAGATTATCCATGAAGATACAATCATCGGCATCGCTGTACAAATATTTTACTTCGCGCCGTTGAAAGTCTGCGGAATCGAGAGATTCCGTACCTTTAAGCATTATATCGACTTTCTGTTTCGTAACAAGATTTCGCGCACGGAATTTGTAAAGAGTTGCCGCTCCGCGTGCCGAAGGCGACTGGACATTGATTCCTTCAATAATACAAGGTGAACCATTGTAAACAACAACTTCACCGCGTTTAATTTCCTTCGCAATCATAAAATGATAATTAATAATTGATGGTTAATGGTTAATAGAAAAAAGTTATAAAAATATCTTTGTTTCTGCGGAACGCGTTTTTTTTACAATATTTTCTTACGGTTTATTATCTTAGTTTATTATCTTAGTTTATTGTTTTAATTTTCTATCAGATAATGACACCGCTTGCGGGATCGATAGCGATTCCTTTTGTGAGGCGGCACAAAATTTCAAGGACAAAAACTAACATATTGGGATCAATCCGTTCAAATTCAGCGCTGTCTTCCGAATTTTCCTTTTCATCAGCGTCCGCATCGTTGGCGATACAATTTTCGTATGAATTTGGGTCGAAATGGAAGTGTTGTTTTTGATTGGAAGCCGGTTTATCGGAATAATTTCTATTTGAAAAGGGTTGTGTCGTTTTATTTTTTTCACGCGGAGCGAACTGCAGTACGGGCATTTTAACGATTTTGAATTCGGAGGTTCCGGCGGTTTGTTCAAAGTGAAGGATTTCAAATTTTGCATGGTATTTTTTGGCATTATGCAGTTGTTCTTTTTCTTTTTGGGTACTTCCTTTTTCGAGCAATTCGGTGAGGAGACTGATTTCGGAATGTACATTATTTCCTTCGTGGTATGCAATTTCCAATGCGGCATGATCTTCGTAAGAGGCGACCGTCATTGAAGCGAGATTTCCGTTTGGTTCTGCTTTATTATCGAGGATTGTGAGAGTTCCGGCGACATGACGCAATTCGCGGCGAACATCCGACAAACGCGGACGCATTGCCGGATCGAAAAGCACGAAATATGTTTCGCGCCAGGTATAACGTTCATCGCTAAATAAAGACATCGGAATGATATCGGGATAATAAACGGGGTATTGGAGTCGGGTCGAAGTTTACAATGAAGTTTACAATTATGAACCTGCACGTCTTTCATTGTAAACCGGAACCAAAGCCAATACAAGCATTGCAATCTTTATTTTCAGCCAAACCATAAAATTTTTAGAGATTCTCTACAAAGAATTTTTTAAAAATTGGAGAAAAAAATAAAAAAGGCGAGGGGAAAATTTTTTTCAACGAGTCCCTACGTAACTGTCTATTTAAATTTTGAGAAATAGAGTAATTAGCTCCCTTAGATTTTAAGTTTTTGCGGAAAAGTTACACATTTAGTTAGATTAACTTGTTTAGCAACATGAAGTTACGATAGTTTGTAATAATTTTAAACAAAAGCGAAATGGATGATTTGATTCTTAAAATACATTTTTGAATTTGTACCGACGATTTTGGGAATTGAAAGGTTTTGTCACTATAACATGAATAAAATTATATGTTATAATTTTGTTGGCAATGGAGAGACTCGTTTTCATTTCCTGCGGAAATTGCTGTTTTTTCAGGTATCTTGCATAGAAAATAAAAATATCGAAACTATAAAATTCGTGTCTAACATAATAGTAAATGAAACAAATTACTCAATTTCTCAAAATTTAAATAGACAGTTACCCACAAAAAATAGACCCCCCGATTGTTATGTTACCTTAAATTCAGAGGAAGAAATTGTTGCGGTTTTTTTGTTCTTCAATCTCTTCGAGAGAATATATTTTGCCTTGATTGCAACCGGGGCAGAATTTTGCGGTTTTCTCCCAAGATTTTTGCGAATTAAGATTTTGTTGCCAAAAGGGCCAGGTTCGGCATTGAACGGGGCGATCTTCATAAACCTTGCAACCGCGTGATTTTTCGTTGAGCAAAACACAATCGCCGTTTGAAAATTCCCTGAGCGAACGCTTTCTGCCGCGCACTGTCCAGACAAACGCTTGTTCGAATTGGATTGCGGAAATTCCTAATTTTTTTGCCATTCGGTTGATTTCCTCTGTTGTTACCCAGACGTAACCGGGTTCGCCGCAACAACAACGTCCGCAAACCTTACAGCCGAAACGTAAACCTTCTTTGTACCAAAATTCAGACGACATAATTCCGTAAATAAAACCTCAAAATACAAAACCGGAGCAAAAGTCAGGAGGCACTATTTTACAATCTCACTAATATCGGTGGCAAGTCCCCGCAATTTTTTTCACCGGATTTCGGAGATTTGTCGGGAAAAATTCCCGATCCGATCCTATTTTTTCGCCAAAAAATAATCTATAATAAAAAAGAAGTTTTTTTGCGAAGCCGTTTTAATGATCGCAACATGTTGAGGTTGTGTTGTAAGGCGGCGAAATAAACACCGACAAACTCTAACAAACAAAAAATCATGAGTATTGGCAGTTTTAATCCGATTATGCCGGGAGTTGTTCAGGACGTAAAGAACCATGAACGGACAACGGAAAGTCAAGAACGGGCGGCACAAGCACAAGGAATTAGCGGGGACGATAAGGAAAGTGAAGCGTCTTCGGGAGATCGAGATGCGGACGGTCGTCAGGCGTGGCGGTGGGCAAACCGACCCAATAAACAAAACGAAGAAAAAAATCATAAAGTCCCCGATATTTCAGGACAAACCGGAAATTCTCTCGATCTGAGCGGTTAAAAATTCAAATCTGCGTATGAGCATTTGCCGCTTTTTGTTAAAGAGAAGGAGTGGGTTACCGCCGAAGAGTTACAAATACAAATAGGTAACATTTGTTGTTTTGCTTTCAATACGAAAATTGTGTTGATTGCGAAAGAGTTTATACACAAATAAAAAAGATGTTTTCAATACCAAGTTTTTTTGGGGAAAGTAGAAGTAATAAATGAGGGAATTATGGAAAATCACGATGAAATAAATGAAGCCAAACGCATGGTGGATTACCTTCATACAATTACCAGTCTTTCCAGTCCGGGAGAAAACCTTGCAAAAGCTTTGGCAATTTATTACGGACAGAATCATAAAGTTGCACATCGTGTTTTAATTGATGAAATTAAAACACTTCCTTATCCGGCTCTTTTATTTATTCATGGTCAAATTATCACACCATTGACTTCTAACACTCTTGAACTACGGTTACAAGTATTAGCCGTAATTATGCAAAAAACAAATTGGGATGGTACTTGGTATATGCTCGATAATTATTTTCCCGGGAGACCAATAAACTGTGCAAAGCTTTCAGGACATATAATTGAAAACTATCTTTACAGCGAAGCTACTCCGCAAGAAATTATATTAGAAACAAAAAACTACCTTTATGACAACGATATTTTTGTAGTACGCGCAGCATTGTTTGAAATCTTTTCTTGGCTAGCTGTATCTATGTTTGATGAGCAAGGCGATGCTTTTTTAAGAGAACTTATAGAGTTTGCGAATAGTTCTGAGGACAAACCGTTAAAATCTATAGTGGCGGATATCGTAGATTGTGATAATAAAAACAAGGCTGCGGCGAAAAGAAACTAGCATTTATAATAATTACAACTTTCCGGCGACACTTGACACCGAAACCTGAAACGCTACAATCAACCTAAGTTTTTTGTAATATTTTAATTTTATTACTTTACGGAACAATCCATGAGTAGAAATACGAGCCGTGTTGCGCCGGGCTGGTGGGATTACACAACCTTAGACCGTGAAATTCTTGATGATGCCGCGAAATTAACTGTTGAAGACCTTCGTCAATTGGGGCGTTCGGGTTTTGAGGTTCAATTTTATGAGACGGCGGAGGAATTTTATCTTGCGGAGGCGTTGGAATATATTGATGCGTGGAGGCGGGCAACGCCGGATAATCCTTGCGGAATTTGCGGACCGATTGGTCCCACAGAGCAACTTCCGCTTGTTGCACGTTTGGTCAATGCCCTCGAACTTAATCTTGCCGATGCTCATTTTTGGGGGATGGACGAATGGGTTGTTAACGGCAAGGCGGTTGGTGTTGAATTTCCGCTTGGTTTTGCCAAAGCGGATTATGATCTTTGTTTTAACCGGATTCACCCCGAACTGCGAATACCGGCGTCCAATTTGCATTTTCCTTCGGAAGATGTTGAAACGTATCGAAAAACTTGGGAGGGGATTCGTTGTTGTCTTATTCAGGGCGGGCAAGGTGAAACGAAGCATTGGGCTTTTAATGATCCGCCTCGCCGTGAAGGAAATTATATTGACGAGCCTCCGCCGCCGGAAGTGTATCGTCAATTGGCGACACGGGTTGTCGAGTTACACCCGATGACGCTTCTCCAAAATGCCCGAACCAGCGGCGGCGGTGTTGTTCAAAATATTCCTTTTGAGGCGGTTACAGTGGGACCTGTTGAGACGTGGAAAGCGGATAAAGTTTCCATCTGGCATCCGGGGCATCATGATAATCCTTTTGGGATTCGGCTTTCTTCTCTGATGATTGCCAAACATATTGTTGATACTTCTGTTCCGATGTCGCTTTTGGCGGATCATCCCAACGTTAAATTTAACTACTTTTTGCCGGCAATCGGAAGTTGTTCCATAGAAATGCACTGATTCTTTATGAATAATTGATCCCCGCAAGATCGTTGCAAAACGATGTGTCAAACAGACAAATACACAATAACCTTCTTTCGGGTTAATAGTTAAAACAAACGTATCTATTTGGTGGAAAACGGAATCTTAAACGGTTGCAAAATGTTTTGCCCCTACCAACGGTGGGATTTACGGTTTTTTGAATGGTTAATCAACACGATTAACGAAATCCCGCCCTGTTAAGCAAAAGTATCTACACATTTTTTTGCATAGTTGTTGTCTAATTTTTAGAATTTGTTATGATATGGCAGTATGCGTTAAATATTTTTCCGAATAGTATTCCGTTGTTTGTGACGGTAACAAATTCCGTACCACCTTTTGTCGTGGAATCGGTTGAATTGCAATTCCCTGGAGATTTTGTCGAATCTCCGGAGTTTGCTTGTATGAGAGGCGAATTGCCTGCCTTTTCGGAATTCCTTTGTGGTTCCGATGTTGTTGTCGATTTTCCGAATCCGCCGCCGAATTCGTTGCCGGTTTTGTCGTTGTGTCAGACGGAAACGGTTGTGTGTATTTCCTTCATTTCTCCGAATACGGTATTAGCCGGAGGAGTTGTTGACGC
>JAITQV010000551.1 GCA_031288765.1 Planctomycetaceae bacterium | reverse complement strand
ATTTTTTCTTATACTTTTTTTATAACTGTCTATTTAAATCTGAAATTGGGAGGTACAAAAATAAAAAAAATCATAATTGCTGATTTCATGCCTTTGTAATCTGTTGATTTTACCCAAATTTTCAGAAAATTGTTAAAATAGAATGTTTAAAAATTAAAATTGATAGCTACTTTTTTTGTAATATTTTCTCGGTTTGGTTATTTGGGGGATATTAATTGAATTATACCTAAGTCCAAACTATGAAAAAACTTAAAACACCACAGCAGTATTAGTGCTTCGCTCCACCGCCGGTTATGCACATCTCGCCCCTTGCGGAGTTAAGATTCAATGTTAATACTGAAAACAAAGGACTGAATAGATACGTCCTTTCAGAATATCAGAGAAATAATATAATCGCGAAAAAAATAGACGCCCGTCAAAAAACTAATAAATAATAAAAATATCCATAACCGGTATAGAAACCGGATTCGTTGTTCTTTTCGGATTTTCGGCACGATTTTTTCGGCGTTGGCGGATTGAGCCGCCGCCACAATCTTTTTGAACGGAACAAGCTTTTCCGAAATCATGTCTCTCACGGAAACGCGATTCTCCAATGTCAAACTTGTTGACGAAACGGTTGA
Organism: Planctomycetaceae bacterium; assembly: GCA_031288765.1. GTDB lineage: Bacteria > Planctomycetota > Planctomycetia > Pirellulales > Thermoguttaceae > WRKP01. The sequence continues at coordinate 3,467 of JAITQV010000551.1, read as the reverse complement.
TAATGCGGTTGACGAAGTTTTTGTTAAGGGGTTTGCGGTTTGGGACGCCGACAAATTGTAAACCGAGTCAAGCATTTCCGGCGTAACAACCGCCGAAGAATCCCCCCGAACCGGAACCGTGTAAGGCGGCGGAAAATCAACCGGAATTGAACCCGATAACCCGTTGAGAAAATAAAGACACGACGGAAATCGAACCGTCGGATCACGGTGAAGTGCCCGTTGCAACGACGCATTCACACAATCAGGATAATTCGGCAATATCGGCGGCGGTGTTGTCAAAATCTTCGTGCGCAACTCCTCCGTACTGCCCGCCGTAAACAAAACCTTGTTCGCAAGCAATTCCGCTATAATCATTGCAAACGCATATTGATCCGATAACGCTCCGGTTTTGCGGTTGAGAATTTGTTCGGGGGCAAGATACCGAATTGTTTCGGAATCGTCGGGAATATTCAGCTCCTCCCGAATAATACCCGGCAAATCAAATCCCTGAATCTGAATCCCCTCCACCGGACTAACAACAATCATGCGGTGTGAAAGACTGCGGTGTGCCAGATTTTGTGTTTTGGCTTCGTCCAATGCCGCCGCAACCGGACGCAAAACGTCAAATATCAAATGAAACGGAAACCGCCCTTCCGCCTGAATCCATTGCGCCGCATATTCATTCAGCAAAGGACCTTCCACAAACCGTGAAACAAAAAACGCTCCGCTTTCGGATTGTTCCGCCAAACGATCCGCCGGAACAATATGAGGATGCTTCCATTGCCGTAACGCAATAAAATGCCGCTGAAACCGTTCCATTGCCGCACGGTCTTTTCGGAACGGTTCGGGAATAAAATAAAGCAAAACAAGACGCCCGACTTTTATTTCCAACGCACGCCATACTTCGCCCGTTTGATGATTCGACACAAGCCGCTGCAACAAAAATTCACCCGATATAATTTGTCCCGGCTGCATAACTCACTCAAAATTTCAAAATAAAAATAATTCCGGTGCCGGAAAGTTCCAAACGTATCAATAAATCGCAACTGTCTATTTTTATGAACCACAGAATACACGAAACACACGGACATCAGTAAATTGATAAGATCACAAGTTTATTTTTTGAGGATAAAAAATGAATACAATAACAAAAAACATTTTTATGTCTTATTCTCTATAAATAAACTAACCTTAAAGTTGTACGTAAACATTATTACAAATTCCGTGTATTTCGTGTATTCAGTGGTTAATAAATAGACAATTACAATAAATCAGGTTTTCCGGTCAGGGAGTGAAATATTAAAATATTAAGCACGTAACGCGATGCTGTGTTCTTGAATAAACGCTAAAAACGCTTTGTGAAACGACTCAATTTCTTCGCCGGAAAGCGTGTGATCCGGCGCACCAATCCAAAACCGGAAAGAATAACTGGCAGTTCCTTTTTCAAGACCTTTACCGCGATAGGAAACAAGCATTTCACGCCGGACAACCAACGGATTTTTGAACTGATCAAGAACCGCTTCCAACTGATCAAATCCCCGATCAATACTCCAAATCAATGAAAAATCCTGCCATGATAACGGATAACGCGGCGGTTCTTCAAACCGGATTTCGGGATACAATGTTCCGTTCATTTTATCGAGTTCCAGTTCAAACCAAACGGTTTGTCCGCCTTCGGGACAAATTTTGTTCATAAAATCCTTGTCGGCAACACCCATACTGCCCAAATATTCGTTGCCGGATTGAACGGTAACCCAACAGCCCGGAATATGCCATGAGCCCTTGACGAGTTGCTCTGATTGTTGTAACATGCCGTCGGCAAACCGGACATTTCGGACTCCGCAAACCGCCAGAACATCTTCGACCGCGGACTTTACCGAAAGATAAAAATCCTCCAACACTCCTGAACGCTGAAACGCAATTCCCGCCAGATGATGTTTTTCATTACATTCGCGGTCTTTACCAACGGAAAAAAATGTCCGACCAATTTCGAACAAACGGAAAGAATCACGGAAAGGACGGTTTTTCGGAATCAGAGCCAGAAGATTCGGAATCAATGTTGTACGAAGGCGGGTTGTTTCCGGCGAAGTCGGGTTGCGTAACACTAATGTTTCCTCCGGTTCAAAACCTATTGTTTTGAGCCAATGATCATTGAACCAAACATAAAGATGCCCTTCAAAAAAACGGTGTCCGGCGGCAAGAATCCGTCTGATTTTGTGTTCCGTTTTGAGCGGTTTCTCAATAAACAACGGCTTAATCGGCGGCGACGGCATAACCGGCGGAATATTATCGTATCCGAAAATCCGCAACACTTCTTCAACAATATCTTCGGGAATGGAAATATCTTTTTTACTGCGAAACGGCGGTACGCCGACAACAAGTGATTGACCGGTTTCGTTAATTTTGGAGTCGCCGGTTTTATTTTTGTCTGATTTATTATTTTCGTTTGGTTTATTACCGGTACCGGAATTATCGTTTTGATATTCCGCTTCAAAACCGAGCGAATGTAAAATGTCCAAAACTTGTTTGGGCGGAAGAGTGATTCCGGCGAGTTGTTCCAAACGACCGGCGGAAATGGTTATTGTTCGGATTTCGTCCTGTAAATCGCCGTCAACTGTAAACCGGCTTAAAACATTCAGGTTTGCGCCGGAATCTTCAATCAGTTTCAATATTCGTGCAATACCGGTTTTGACATTCGCCGGCGGCTGGGATTTTTCATAACGCTGTGAGGCATCGGTTTTGAGATCAAGTCTTCCTGAGGTTCGGCGAATCCGAGCCGCTTTGAAATTCGCGGATTCCAGTAACAGTTTCGTGGTTGATTCCGTTACTTCGGTTTCAAGACCGCCCATAATTCCGGCAAGCGCCACAGGACGATATTCGCCGTCCGAACGTTTCCCCCAAATGAGTAAATCTTCCGGCAATAAATTCCGTATTTGTCCGTCCAGTGTTTCAAATTTTTCCTTCCGTCCCATTGTAACAATTTTAATTCCTCCGAGTTTATCGGCATCGAAGGCGTGAGTGGGTTGTCCGATTTCCCAGTTGACATAATTTGTTACATCGACCAGCAGGTTGTATGATCGCATACCGAGTGCGTGAAGCCGGCGTTGCATGAATAGCGGCGAGGGAATGGTTCCGCGTGTCTGAAATTCGATACAACCGTAACACGGACAATTTTCGTAATCATCATTTTTCAACGGATAAGACGGAAGATAGTCAAATGCGGTTAAATCGAGTTGAGCCGGCGGTTGTAATTTCCGGTGAAAAACGGCGGCAAACTCCCGTGCAAATCCGTAATGCCCCCAGAGATCGGGACGATGTGTCAGACTTTTGTTGTCGATTTCAATCAGTGTATCCATTTCGGGAACGAATTTTTCCAATATTGTTCCTGTTTTGATATTATCGGGACATTCTAAAGCAATTTCGTGCCAGCCGGACATTCCCAGTTCCGCGGCACTGCAAATGATTCCCTGACTTGGTTTGCCGGAGAT
>JAITQV010000542.1 GCA_031288765.1 Planctomycetaceae bacterium | reverse complement strand
TCATTCATTGAAGTATCCATTACAAGACTGAAAAATCAACCAGTTACAACAATCCAAACAAAAGAAGTTTCTTTTTGCCCTGAATGTGGCAGTAAAACCAATCGAGGTGAATTTTGTCCTCAATGTGGTACAAAACATAATGCCTAAATCAAAACAGAATTGTACAGTATCCAGTAACATTTCGTAAAATGGGAGGTTCCATTCAAATGGCACTTAATTATCGTGATTTTATTCATCCGGAAGATGAAATCGCCATACAACGCTTGGATTCCGTAATAGGATTCAAAACGATCACTAAGTTGGTTATGAATTTAATAAAAGAACAACGAGTTCGCAGTGAGTGTTTGACAGAAATGATTCGTCTTTCACCAACACAGTTACCGAAAATTTATAATCTTTTACCGCCGATATGTCAAAAATTCGGAATTACAGTACCTGAATTTTATCTTCAGAGCGGAGATTGTAATGCCTACACGTATGGTGATGACCAAAATGCAATTATTGTTATTAAGAGCGGTCTTCTGAATCAATTAAAAGATGAGAAAGCAATAAGCGCAGTTCTTGCTCACGAATGTGGACATATTTTCTGCCGACACACATTTTATAAAACAGTAGCCAATTATATAGCAAACAGTGCCAATTTGTTACCGTTGGGTCAGGTGGCACTAGGACCGATTCAGTTAGCATTGGCTTATTGGTCGCGACGTAGTGAACTATCAGCAGATCGAGCCGCACTGATTTATTCCGGTGATTCCGAATCTGTAATAAGATATTTAATTGTCTTTGCTGGAGGATCAGCTGCAATTACGAAATATGTTAATATGGAAGAATTTGCTGCCCAAGCCGAACTTGCCCAAAAAATACATAGTGGTATTTTGCAGAAATCACTAGACATTAGCACTAATATAATCCAAAGGAGTCATCCATTTCCTTCCGAACGTGTTTATGAAATTTTGAAATGGGAAAAGAGTGAACAATATCAACGATTACGTGCAGTATTGAATGATCAACCTTTCGAAAAATCGTGTCAACATTGTAATCAAACAATACAAATACAGGCAAAATTTTGCCGATTTTGCGGTCAGCCGCAGAGTTAAACAGTTCCTGTTGATTTTACGTTTTATTGAATATATTGTTAGTGTTGTGACAATTTATATATCGATAATAATATCTGAGTGATTTTACGCGATTGGTGAGTTGATAGATTTTGACGACCGGTTTTAACTGTTAATAGTGACACAACAAGTGGGTTAAAAACGTTTCGTTTAAATAGTACGCTTACGAACTATGCACTATAAACTATTAACTATTAACTAAAATATATTGCCCTTTCAGGTAGAGTGTTCAAAATTAGGTTTTTTTATTTTCAGATGTATAAATACTCCTTTAATAAAAAAGAACTTCATTTCCATAATCTCTTAATAATAAATAAGTTATCAAAATGACTATTTTTAAGTTTTTTCACTAAAAATAAATGAACCCTAAAATTTTGAACACCCTGTTTTGCCAGTCTTCCCCAAAAACATGAAAACAGAGGTGATGGCGGGTGAAAGCCCTACGGCGAACGATTGCCTACCTTTTGTTTGTTGGCAAACGTTTAGAAAGAAATTCCGCTTGCGACACTTTCCACTACCCACTTTCCTCTATCAACTCTCCACTATTACGCGCTTGCTTTTAATTCTTGAGAATGTTCCAACTCACGAAGTAACGACGCCCGCTCAATTTCAGCAGCAAGACGACCCGTAATAATCTCCAATAACCCAAGATCATGCTCCGAAAAATAACGCTTCCGCTCAGAAAAAAACCAAAGAGTTCCAATAATCGACATCGGCGAAGAAACCGGTACACAAACAGCTGTTGGAAAATCCTCCGGCGCACCCCACGCCTCAAGAAGATAATCTTCATTCAAAATAACCACCTGACCAAGAATCGCCTCTAAATCCGCCATAGAATCATGCAACACTCGCGCCGGACTAAGTAACCGCTCCTCCGGTAATCCCCAACAAGAACGTAATTTCAACAAATTTGTTGTCGTTTCTAAAATATAAAGCGAAGCGGCTTGACAATCCAATATTTTCGCACTTTCTTTCAAAATACCAAAAAGAGTTTCGGAAAACCGTGATTCGTTTATATCGGTTGCGGAAATGGGAATAAGCGAAGCAAGTTCCCCTTCGTATTTCCGAAACATCTGTTGCCATCGATAAGCATCGCCCAACAATAATGCCAACGAAGTAAGAAAATTATCCTGTTCGGAAATATCTATGGAATTATTCCGAACGCTTTTTGACGGGAGAAGAGCAAGACAACCGGGTGATTTACCGTTTTCAACCTTAATAGTAAAACAACGAGCCATCATATCCGGCAATGTCCCGCCTGCCCGAATAAATTCAATTTCAAGACCGAAGATCGACTGAATTGACCGAAGTAATTCGGGCAAACTCCCAAAAAAAGGAACGTCTTCATAATCCAAAAGAGATTTCGGAGCGGGGAAAGTACGCAAGTTGTCTTCATAAAATTCGTCATTCATGGTTACATCGAGGGGATTTGATATTTTGAGATATGCGTTCAGTCCTTGAATCCCTCTTTCTTCCATGCCGTTCAAAAGCCAAAACATAAGGCTTTATTGACGTATTGAATCGGTTAGAAATCCCTCTCAAAAAAAGATTTTCCGCATAGAAACGGATTATTCATATTATGACGGGTATAAACTCAAAACAGTTTTAATAGTTAATCGCGGGTCTCTATTCGGTCAGCGGTTGAACAATTGCTTAACAAACGATTGAACAGATTCACATTATTTTTTGTGATTGTCCAACAGAATTGCCAGCCACGCTGTTTCTCTAAACGCCTGAAAAATAATTTTGACCATAATCGTGAGAGGCGCAGCAAGAAACAATCCAACCGGTCCCAAAAGCCAACCCCACGAAAATAACGAAAGAATTATCACCACCGTTGAAATACCCAATCCATGCCCCAACATTTTCGGCTCAATCCCGTACGCAATCGAACATTCGATTACAACCAAACATACCACGTACAAAAAAACTCCCTGCAAATCATAAGTCATAAAAATTAACATTCCCGGTATAATCGCCGCAAGAGTTCCGCCGATGTTGGGAATAAAATACAGAAAAAACGCAATAACTCCCCAAAAAAGTGTTGCAGGAACTCCGAATATCCAATACACAAATGTTGCCGCCACCGCAGACATCAAACTTGAAATCGCCTTGAGAAAAAGATAACGCCGTATGTCATTGGCAATCCGGTGAAAATGTTCATTATTGATGGGTCCCTCTTTACCAAAAGCACGATCAATTTTTTCGGGAAATCGCGCCGCCTCAAAAACCATAAAAACCGTAAAAATCAGAACAAGAAATCCCCCTTCCGCAACATGCCGCAACTCCACCAATGATTTGGTCACCCAATACATAACACTTTCAGGACTAAGCGCAATCAAGGATGGTTGTTCTCTGTCTTGTTTGTTAAGCATCTCAGTAATCACTTCCGGTGAAACCGGAACAATCTCGTCGGGAATACGAATTTCCGTCTCGTTAATAGATTCCTGTTCGGCTGTTTTCTCCGTTGAGGACTCTGTTGAGGAATTGTGTGAATCTATATTTTCGCCGTTTTCATCAGGCGGAGTTGCCGATTTATTGGGAAGAGTCGGGGC
>JAITQV010000622.1 GCA_031288765.1 Planctomycetaceae bacterium | reverse complement strand
GGCATTAACGTTTTGAGAATTGTGTACCGCGTCGGGCTTTATGGAGACCGTATTTTTTACGTTCCACTTCCCGTGCGTCACGGGTTAAAAGACTGTGTTCGCGTAATATGGGTTCTGTTTCGGGGTCGAATTTTTTGATAGCCCGCGCAATTCCCAGTTTACAAGCGTCCGCCTGACCGGTTGTTCCGCCGCCTTCCACATGAATTAAGACATCGACCTCATTTAGTTTTTCAGTCAACACCAATGGAGCCAAAACGGTATTCCGTTGGTGAACCGTTTTGAAAAAATCTTCCAATTCACGGCGGTTAATACTGATATTCCCTAATCCCGGACGTACCCGAACTCTTGCAACCGACGATTTACGGCGTCCTGTTCCGAGAAAATCATTTTTACCGTTTCCTTCAATAATAAAGTTGCCAATACGAACCATTTGATTTTTTAATTTGTGGTTAAAAGTTGAATGTTGTGCAAAAGATTTACGAAAGCCGTTACGCACGGAGTTTCGGTTTTGCGTGATTATTTAAAGTGTTGTGTTTTATTTATTTTTTTGCTAATTCGAGTATTTCGGGTTGTTGAGCCTGGTGCGGGTGGTCAACACCGGTTCGGTAAACCTTTAGTTTTGAGAGCATTTTTTTAGCGAGTTTATTTTTAGGCAACATTCGCCGAACCGCTTCTGTTAAGACGAGTTCCGGTTTATGTTCCAAGCGGTGGCGGGCGGTTTCTGTTCGGAGACCGGGCCATTTTGTGTACCACGTATATTTCTTTTGATCGGTTTTTTTACCGGTGAACACGATTTTATCGACATTGGTTACGATAACATATTCACCGGTATCAATGTGCGGGGTGTAAGTCGGTCGATGTTTCCCCATGAGGATCATGGCAATATCGCTTGCCAAACGTCCGACAACTTTGTTTGTTCCATCAACGAGGTACCATTTTTGGGGGACTTCGTTGGGTTTTGCCATGTATGTTTTATCCATAATTATCAACTCGCTAAAATTACGGGAATTGAAGGAACCATTTCATTTAAACGAAAGAAAACGCAATTGTACAAGGTTTTCTTTTTCTGCCAAGACGGGGGAAAGAAATTTTCCGGTTTTTCCCGCAATAATTTTTCCTAATGGATATTACCATAATTTCCACCATGGTTTTTCTATTCGGTGAACGGGTTTAGGGATTTCGGGGAGTTTATTTGGTTTATGAGCGGAAACGATCTCATGTTTATGGTTTTGTGTTCGGGCGGGGTCTTCCATTTCGACAATTTGCACTTTGGAAGTGGGATGAGCAAAAAGCGAATCGGAAAAACCCATACGCCGTGAAATTCTCATGGCTCCGTCGGCGAGCATTTCTTCGGTGGTAATTTCGGCTTCTTGAGGAAGCGGTTCGCCGAAATCTTCCAACATTTCAAAATTTTGGATATTGAGACCGCGTACTTTTTCCGGCGAGTACAAATAAAGAGCACAAGTCCCCGAAACACTTTCGATCATATAGCCGAAAATGCTGATATTGAATTGTGAGGCGCACTTTGTGCATTTTTCTTGATCGAGGATCATTATCATTTCCCGATCCAAAACAGCCGTCCAAGTTCCGTTGTAAAGAACAGCCTTGTGGACGACATTGTGTGGGCGTGACCGTCGGGGCCAATTTGTGTATTCCCAGATTTGGGGCAATCCTTTGGCAATTTCTATTTTGCCTGTTGTTTTGTAACCGAAACAGGCGAACAAAGACGGCAGTTGGGACGTCATATCCCCTGCAAACAAAATCAAACTGTGATTTGCGCTCATTGGGCATTCCTCCTGACGGAAAAAACCGTCGAATAAAAGTGGTTAAAACAATAATAAATAGAAGTAATCCTGATAAAAAAAAGAACAATGTTATAACTCCCAAACGGATAATACCCGTTCTAAAATGTTAAAAAACCGGAACGATAAAAATCAATAATTCGCCAATATAATCTTTTGAAATTTAAATACAATCACCATGTATTTTTTTTATTTACTCTGCGAGCGATTGCTACCTTTTGTCTTTAGCTTCCGGTTCGCTTCACCTATGGTTATGCACATCTCGCCTTTCGGACTTAGAACAAAAAAATAAGGTAATAAAGTTGATTGGTTTGGAAATTTTGGGCTACTAAGGTTGTTTTGTTCGGAAAAATTAGGTTGAAAATAAGATCACTGGTGGAAACGATTACCATACGTTTGAGCAAATTCCGCTGAAATATTACTGAAAATCTGTATCTGCGAAAATCTATATCTGTGAAAATCTGCGGATTAACTTTTCCATGTGTTCCGTGTATTCTGTGGTTAATAAAAATAGACAGTTACGACTGAATAGGTACCATTGATTTGTATCATGTTAGGACATGAATACAAATAAATACGACACTTTTAAAAACCGGAAAAATGTGTTACAAATGCCGGAAAACATACAAGAGATAAAAAAAATCTCTCGAGAGATAAAATCAAAAAAACGTTTTTTTAAAATTATTTCACGTGAGATGAAAACCTTTTCACAAGAGATAAAACCTATCTCACGAGAGATGAAACCCGTCTCTCGAGAGGATTCACGAAAAAGTCAGGAGAAACAGACTCTTTTTCACGTGAAATGAAATCCATTTCAGGAGAGATGAAACCTATCTCTCGAGAGATAAAAAAAATCTCTTGAGAGTTTTTTTCGGTTTTTCGCCTCAATTCGGCAATTTGTTGAATAATGACCCATAATAGATGTCCTATTTTGTCTAATTTAACATCAATAGCAAGTAATTTTCCCCAAAAACCGAACTTATTGCCTCATTTTTTACCCTTTTAATGAGGTTAATCGTGTGTGGAGTTCTTGGCTACTGAGGTTGTTTTGTTCGGAAAAATTAGATTGGGAATGAGGTTTGTCTTGCGCAATTACTCTACAAATCACTGAAATATACTCAAAATTTCCGGAAATTCCGCAAGGTGCCGCCGTGATTACCAAAGGATGTTTTC
>JAITQV010000535.1 GCA_031288765.1 Planctomycetaceae bacterium | reverse complement strand
GAACATCATCGGAGAATAAAATTGACGTTCCGGCGTTTCACGTTTCGCAAGCCGGACAATCTGCATTTCCAATCCCACAGTAGGTTCTTTCATTGATAAACTCCTATAATTGTATCATTGACAGGTTAAACAATTTTTTTTGACAGGATCTACGGAATTTATAGGATTTTTTTAATTAAACTTATCATAATTAATGTTCTATTTTTTGATACATAAAATAATAGAACAAAATTTAGTTTTTAACATAATCCTGTAAATTCCGTAAATCCCGTCAAAAAGATCTTCCCATAAAATATTACGAATAGTTTTGTGGAAAGAAGCGCGGGATAGAATATCTATCCCGCTTATGGTACCGATAAACATTATCGGATGAATTATTGGTTAGGCAAAAATCATTTGTTCACGCAATTTTTCGAGTGCGGCTTCGTGTTCGGCTTTTTTCGTTGCGATTTCCAATTTCTTGAGTTCAATTGTTTCGTATTCCGCGTCAAGCGATTTGATTAGTTCTTTGTAATAACGTTTCTGATCATTTTGATCAACGGTCAATGTTTTCTTGGCGCGTTCATAATTCGATTGCGCATCTGAAATTTTATCTTGAATTTGACGTTGCCGTTCATACAAATAGGTTGTGGCACGGCAGTCCCATTGCTGTTGGAGTGTTTCATATTCCAGTTTCAGGTTTGTGTTACGGCATGTTTCAAAGAGTTTGCGGCGATAATCTTCGGCGGTTCTTATTTTGTTGTCGAGTTGGTCATGTTGACAATAAAGCGGATAACGTTTTGCTTCATATTCTTCATTGACCTTTTGAAGATCATCCCACATTTTTTGTAATGTTGCGGTTAATTCCTCTTTTTGTGTACGGTATTCTTGTACACGTTTGAGTTCCGCAATCATTTTATCGCGTTCCTGCCGCCAACGGACATCCGCTTCGAGTTGTGTTACATCGGCGCCGGCTCGCTCGATAATCCGTAACACTTCCTGTTTTGAGAGTTTGCATTCGTTGCCCGCAATCGAACGCAACAATGCCTGATACTCGTTGTCATCCTTGACAAACTGATTCTTCTCTTCAACCTTTAAGGCTTCAAAATCGAACATGGTTTTTTCTCCATTGTTGGAGTTAATCTTATCATCTGCTGTCGTCAAAGAGACCGATTCTCCATTGACCGCAAATGATTTATCTTGTAACAAATTATGCTTTTGTTCGGAACGTGACATAACGTAACCTTTCTGAAAAAAGGGTGAAAATGGAACGAACAATCTGTTCGTTCCATTTCGGTTTCATTGATTAGTAATCCTTTCTTTTGAAAAAAATAATCTCCCTCCATCAATACTTATAGCGGTGAAGGTCAGATTCTTTCCGAAAAAAATGGATTTTTAACAAAATTTTGGGAAAATTTTATTCCCCAATTATCATTCTCATGCACAAACCTCTGCATATTTCAAAGCATCATCAAAATTATTGGCAACAGTATGAAGTTGTTGACGTCCCTCCAACTCAATTTCGCGTTGTAATTTGAAATCTTCACGATCATTGATATTACATTGGATTTCCGCATCAATAATAAAATTGAGCATACGCGGCGGAAGTGCATCCAACTCCCAACATTGATTACCATAATGTTTTCGATAATCACCGGAACGGGTATCACTTTCTTTAATGGTATTGGGGGGAGGATTGTAACGTTCAATCTGTTGCATTGATAAGGCAATTCGTTTGAATTCAAATTCCGCATTAAATTCCCGTAACGAACGTGTAATATAATCACCCATGTCAAGACCACTGGGATCGTGATCGCCGCAGTAAAGAATGGTGAAACCTTGTCCATATTCTTTGAATCGTTTAATTCGCAACGCCGTTTCGTGTAACTCAGAAATACTCGGATAACCGCGACACGAAAAGTAAGAACAATCCCAGTTGTTACAAGTTTCTTCAATAACACCAAGAAGTGCATCTTTTTCGATCCAAACTTCAACTCGTTTTTCTTGATTTTGCCAATAATCAACATGAAACTGATCGGCGCAAGCTTGAATGATCTCCTCGGGATTATCCCATTGAGGACGAGACCGCAAAATTCTTGTACGATCTTCGATGGCATTCCAATCAATCAAACCCGCCATACGACCACGCCGCATCGCTTCACATATTTTGTTGTAAGTGGTTTTCTTGTTGGGCGCAAGATCACGGGCAACAAACTGATAATGAAGCTGACGTAACGTTAATTTGTACCCCGCATTTTTGTATTCCATAAGAATAGGAATCGCTTGGGTAATTACTTTCATATCAGACTTTCTGACACAATCGGGAATATATTTAATCTTGCTCATTATGTTCCTCCTGATAAAAGGTATTACGTAAAACACTCTTTGAGGCGGTTCAATCGGGAGTCTTTAAAAAATCATTGAGTGATTGGAAACACGATTTCAGATAGTGCTTATCAAAATGTTCACAAAGTTCGACAATAAATTCATACGAGCTCAATGTCGAAAGTGAAACATTAATATATTCTTTTACCGGTTTGTTCGCAGGATTATTTAAACGGTTTAAATTCGTCTTTACATTGGAAGTGGTCGAATTATTTAAACCGTTTAAATTTTTCTTTGCCCCGACACCGACATGAGCTGTTGGTGAAGGCTTGACTCCGGCTCCTTCACGGACACTTTTGATGAACGGTACGGACACACCGAGAATTTTAGAAACGGAGTTATTGCTTTTTTGTTCATTGCCGAGAATAGAAAAGTAGGCAATAACAATGTTACGTTTATCCGCATTGGTTAACGGCAAACCATGTTCCTGATTCGATTGGCAGGCAAAGGTCAATGCCGCAGTTCGGTCACCATCATGAACATGACAGGAAATTATGTCATGCCCGCATTTTTTATAGGCGGCAAGACGATGATGTCCGTCAGCAAGCCAATAATCTTTTCCATCATAGAAAACATCTATTGCAGGAAAAACGACACCGCGATTCATCGCCTCTGCATAACGATCAATCGCTGAACAATTTTCTGTAACACGAACTTGTGTCCCGCCGTCAGTACGAATCAAATCTGCGGAAAGATTGGTAATATCCATTGTATTGTTGTTGGTTGTGTAATCCTCACACCAAAAGGATTACTGTTGAAATTGTGGTAAATTGCATCCGGAACCGATAAAAGATGAAGGAGGCGGATGCGCATACCGGTAAACCGGAAGGTCAAAATGAAACATAAAAACTCCGCGAAAGAATAGTTGAAATAGGGAGAAACAAAAAATCTGTTTCTCTCTATTCTTATTCTGTTAGGTCATTTTCCGTAGAATTACAAAATACCGAAAAGATTTATTACCTTATAAACAAAGAACTTATGGCGATAATTGTTTCTGGAGTTTAAGAAAAATCCCAATTATTTTTCACGGGACAAATTTTAGGATTTTTTAGAAATCAAAGAAATCCGGTTCTTTGGTTGGCGTATCGGCTAAACCGAATTGAGGGATATAATTCTCCTCCGGTTCAAAACCGAATCTTCTAAAAAAATCTTCCGGAGAAAATTCATGAAAAGGTTCATCTGGTGCCGTCAGAGGAACATCCTGATCCTCATTTACCTGCTGAAAAAGTGTTTCAGTATTCGATTGATCAAACCATGCACAAAGAGCGGTGAAATTAATGTCATATCGAACATAATCCCCATCGTCTCCGTCGTCATCACCGGCATCACAGTTACGAAATTTTCGCCGTAACGTTTTAATGAGATGATGTTTGATAGGCATGAGCGACCATTTCTCTTCACCATCCAACGCTTGTAACATTCGGCTTTGAAGTGCCGCCATATCTTTCGGCGGTGGATAAAACGCACAAAGACCTTTCGACTTCGGACAACGTGGACATGAACGTAAACCTAATATTTGTTGCCGTTTTTTACGACGGCGTTCACTCCGCTTCCAAAGTTTAATTTCACGTTTCACTGGAAAAAGCGGACGTTGCGGTTGATTATTCGCATTGCGGATTAAAACGTGACAACAACATCGTGATTTCAAACACCGTTGTCCACATCGGTTACGCGGAAATTGGCGATAAGGAACCGGCGAAGTTGGAAGTGGGGTGTATAATCGTTTGTAAGGGCTTTGGGTACCTTGATTTTTAGCCCACTGAATCAATTCATCATATCGAAACGGAATAAACCCATTTTTAGTACGGATTCCAAGTTTACCGACAATGAGATTGACCGCATAACTCGTACGATATTTTATGACCCGTTTATACATTTTTATTTTTCGCTTTGTTCTTTTTTTTTACGTTGTAATTTATGAGTATCTTTTGATGATTTTGAATTTGTTTTTTCGATGGGAACGATGATGCTCGTTTTTCTTTCCTCGACGGTCAAACCTTCATCTTCACGTTGAACAAGTTGGTCATTAAAAAATTTCACCGCTTGATTGAATGATTCCAACCATTTTTGATACTTCCTGCTTTCAGGAAGTTCCGGTCGTTTTTTTGCCCAATTTTTTAATGTTTTAAGCGGTTTATTTTCAATAAGGAAATTTCTGAACGTTTTCTGGTTTTCGTTCAATTTTCCTTCTTGGATTAATTGTTCACAAATATCAATGTAAGAAGGTATTTTTTTATTTGACAATGCGGCATCAATAATTTTCTGCGCAACACCATCTAAAGCAATTAACCGATTGGCTAATTTTCGTTTCGCGTCATCGCGTGTCCGTTTGGGTTTGGAAGGAGAAATAGTAATAACCGATTTTTCGGTAACATCAAGCAAAGATTCGGTAACAAGGTTAATTTCTTCCACACATCGTTGGAGCATCGCACATTCACGATTTACTGGATTTTCAAGACTGGCATCGGAGGAACGAAGCCAACGGTCATAAGCGGCTCTTGCGACGGCAATGTCTAATTGATTCCAAAGTTTATAGGCGGCGTCTATTGAAAACAAATCGACACACGATGCGTGATATTCACAAATATTTTCATCTGTTTCAATTTTGGTGACAAATGGATACATATTCAAACCCAAAAATTCAGACCGATACTCTGAAACGGCAACCAACCAATTCCGGTGAACAATTTCCAGTGCTTCGGCATAAGATATTCCTGTAATTTTCACTGCGTACAATAATATTCCACGATCATGTCCCACCAACACTTCGCGAAGTGAATCTAACGAGTGTTCACAAAAAACATGTACACAAAGAAAAAAAACGTCCATTACTAAATTCGGAAAATTAGAATTAAAGAA
>JAITQV010000491.1 GCA_031288765.1 Planctomycetaceae bacterium | reverse complement strand
AATTTTCTATACGGAAAATCCGCTGGTCTATAGAAAATTACAATTCGCCGAAGCGATCAAAGTATTGTTGACGTACTCGATTATTTTTTTCACCCGAACAAAAATTCGGGCTACTTATTTTTTAAAATGTAATTTAGTCTCCTAAATGTTAAAACTGAATAATAAAAATTATTTGTCAATTATTCTATATGTAAAAAAATATCGGTCAAGACACCCCGCCCAAAAAAATAATTTTGTGTCTTTTCGCATTTTATTTTTTGTTTTTATTGATAGGAATTCTCGCGGGGGATTTATTGATTTGAAATAATTTGCGAAAATCGTCATCCGTGAAAATTTACATCATCTGCAGACTTCTCTCTGTTCTCTGCGGTTAATAAAATAGACAATTACAAATTGCGGACTAAATAAAATGATGGTTGCCAATTCCAAATATAAGAGTCGGGTTGCTCAGGCACGGCAATTTATCAAAGACGGTCTGCCGGAACTTTCCGAACAGGCAAACGAAGCACGGGCGGAAAAACTACAACAGCTATGTCATGCCGTTCTGCAACAAAAATATGCCGGCAAAATCGGTGAAAACGGCTTCATAAACCCCAACATTTGCATATTTTTGATTGTTATGGTTTGCGTGATTTCCTGTTGTCGGTAAACCGACAACGCAACCCTTCGGCGAAGGGTTTTCACCCACCACTGCCGACCTTATGAATTTTTAGCCGTAAAATAGGCGAGCGGTTGCCTGTCTTTTTGATTAACAATTCAAAAGATCGGAAATCCGCACACAACACCCCCCACTCTTCACCTCCACCCTCCCACTCTTCACTCTCCACCCTTCACTATCAACTAAAAAACGGGATTGTTTTTTTGGGCTCGTTCACGATCACTTTGAACAAGCGGATTTGCCTCCGCTTCTCGTATCGCTGCAATTGCCTGTTCCAATGTTAATGTGTCGTCCATGTCCCTCGGAGAAAACCGGCGAACACAGAATATAAACCAAAAAAACAACGGTACAATAAGTCCAACCCCCCAAAATACAGCAGCAAATGACTGAATCCATGATTCCGAAAATGTTTCGTTCAACACAAACGGATTCAACGCAGAAAAAATACTTTTTGAATACACCTCATAAAAATCATTGGGCGGCGCTTCATAAAATAAATATGAAACAAGCATCCCGCACGGAACAAAAAGAATAAATAAAATTAATATAATTGCGATTACTTTATCGGGTTTCGTTTGTTTTGAAAAAAAATAGGAACGAATAAGCATCGCCGTAACACAATAATCAAATGAAAATAAAAGCCAAAAAAACAGACGTGTATCAAAAGTTTCTCCTGTTTGACTTTTGATAACAAGAAAGATTCCAAATCCCAATAAAACAAGCCAAACCAAACCGTTGGCGGCTCCGGTGTAAAAAGGAAATAAAAACATACGGAATATGAATCGTTGCGGCAATGTCCGTTTAATTCGGAAACTCCATGTTTCCCGTTCACAAACGACTGTTGCCATGAGTATTGCTAAGGCGGCAATCCAGAAATAAACCCAATAAACCAACGGATTACCTCCCGAAATCAACCAAAATAATGAAGGAACGACACAAGACATCAGCAGTGAACCGAGATAGATTACGGTAATTGTCAAACGGACGGGCAGTAAGCGGTTTGATGAGGTTGGAGCAATGGAAGCGACGGCTGCGGCAATGCAAACAGCATAAGCCGCTCCGGCAAACAGAAATGGTACGAGAAACTCCATCCAACCAGAATAACCACGACCAAACCTGAAAAACGAAAAGAAAAAAATTACACAAAGCTGTATTCCGAAAAAGATACCCGCAAAACCAAAGCTTAAAACAACAAACATCTGAGTTTTTGTCCGAATATTTGAACATAAACAAATTGCCATTCCGTTGCAAAGTTGAATTGCCGTAAAGATGGAGATGAAGGCGATAACAACAGTTTCGATATCAAGACCGCGCAACAAATAAGCCACAGCAACAAACGGAGCCGTCATACTCATTAACAAGATTGTCAAAACCGCACCGGCAAGAGCCTTACCGAAAATGATTGTGGAAGGTTTGAGAGCGGATGTGAACATTAAATCGTCGTTGATTCTTTCGGAAGCGGTCGTCAGAGCAGTGTACAAAACAACCGTAATAAAACAGGCAATGCCCATTGTAAACGCCAAACCCCCGAAAAGAATTCCGCCGCCGCCGTGAATTTGTTGCGATTGCTGCTGAAACAAAAGGTTCATCACACACACCAACACCAAAACCGCAACATACAGGTTAATCAAAATAATAATAAACCTGTTGCGAACCTGTTGACGAAGCTCCCGCAATAAAAGCGGATTGATATTGAACGAAAACGACGGCAATTTCATAATTCTTAAGAATGTAAATTGTTGAATTTTTTGTAATTTCCTGTTGAGACGGCGAAACGGGAAAATCAACAGAATTAAAATAATTATGAAGAGACAAAGATAAAATGTCAACCATACGGAATTAGTTGATAGTGAATAGTGGAGAGTGGAGAGTGGAGTATCGTATTCTGTACAAATTGCGAATTTCGGAGTAGAATAGTCGGCGGGTTTGAGGTTATTCGGAGATTTATTCAATATTTATAATCTATAATTTATAATCTATACTTTCGTAAAATATGTCCAACAGGGTTGTTAATGCGGAAAAAAAAGAAGATGTTCCCAACTCTTTTGTTCCGAATTCTTTGCTGTCTGTCCGCAATCTGACAGTAAAACGGAAATCCAAAACCTTGCTTGATGCAGTTTCCTTCAAGGTGCTTCAGGGCGAATACCTGACAATTATCGGAGCAAACGGAGCAGGTAAATCGACATTGCTCAAATGTCTGGATAATATTCTGACAGGTTGGACGGGAGAAATTTTGTTCGAAGGTCTGCCGATTCGGAAAATCGGACAACGGAAATTGGCTCGCCGGATTGCTTATGTTCAACAAATGGTGCCGGTATTTTTTACGTTCACAGTGCGGCAACGTGTTGAGATGGGGCGTTATCCCCATCTGCAACCGTTCTCGCCGATTTCGGAAACGGATCGGGAAATTGTCGAAACGTCAATGCGGTCAATGGGTATTTTGCATTTGGCAGACCGGTTTGTGGAGACGTTAAGCGGGGGCGAAAAACAAAAAGTCCAACTTGCGGCGGCGTTGGCACAGCAAACCGATGTGCTGTGTCTGGATGAACCGACAACCTATCTCGACTATAAACATCAACACGAAATCAGTCAATGGCTCCGTACATTCAATCGGGAACAAGGTAAAACAATCATTGAAGTAACTCACGATGTTAATCGTGCGGTCTTGTCGGGAACGCATGTTCTCGCGCTAAATTCGGGCAAGGTCGTGTTTGACGGCAAACCGGAATTGCTGATGACTCAGGAACATTTACACACAATTTACGATATTGATTTTCAATTGGCGGATCATCCGGTGTTGCCGCTACGGGTTGTGCTGCCGGAGATGCCGCCGGAAGTGTTGCCGGAAGTGCCGCCGAACCGATTCCCGTTGCCCGACAAAATCCATCAGGAAAACGGAATTGATCAGGATAAGGCAATTAACGGACAAAGTTAAATCGGGGGTATCTATTCAGCCATTCGCAAATGCACTATTGGGAATCATAGATTTGGGGCTTGTGATGAGAAAGTCGGTGCAATTTCAGCGGAATTTTTTTTGCGGGGTTAAGAACCCGCGCCGTCTGGAGGAGTATCTGCGCCGCGCGTTTTGTCAAACGCGTCCCGCGGTCTTGCAAACGCGCCGTGCGGTCTTGCAAACGCGTCCCGCGGTCTTGCAAACGCGTCCCGCGGTCTTGCAAACGCGCCACGCGTGGGAGTATCTGCGCCGCGCGAGGGAGTATCTGCGCCGCGCGGGGGAGTATCTGCGCCGTGCGGGGGAGTATCTGCGCCGCGCGGGGGAGTATCTGCGCCGCGCGGGGGAGTATCTGCGCCGCGCGGGGGAGTATCTGCGCCGCGCGGGGG
>JAITQV010000437.1 GCA_031288765.1 Planctomycetaceae bacterium | reverse complement strand
AACACAACGAAATTAAAGCCCCAACGGGGCGTAATCATTTAAAAAATACGATGTTAGGATTTATGGGGATTGCGCCCTTTCAGGGCTTAAATTTATTTGTATACCTCTTCGAAGGGCGTTGCCCTACGCTACTGATGAAGGGCTTTCAGCCCTATTTTCGAGACAAATCGCTGAACAGATACAATTATGCTTTAACCGTGAAACCCACAAAAAAACAATCGGCTTAATAATTACAAAATACGACGTTTTTGCCATGTTTTCAATGTTTGAGCAGGTAAGGGAAAAGGTTTACTAATAATGAGGTTTACTGTGCGCCCTTGCTCAACAAAAAACAGAATAAATACAAAATAATTTGTTTTTTAGAGAGTACGGTTTCGCAATTGGAGGAATTATGGTACGATGTCCGTTTTGAATTTGTGATCATTACGGAGTTTGTTAGCCATGATTTATTTCTTTATCCTTTACCCGATTGCTTCCTCCTATGTTTAACGGAACAATGAAAAATTATGAATTAAAAAATTAAATAATCAGGAATTTTTTTAATTTGGAGGTCATCCTTTCCCATGAACTATTTCGAAAGTGAAAATCTGTCACAAGACCCAGTACACGGATATATTCCGTTTTCGGCTTCTCTTGATACCGGTGAAATATCGGAACGAGATATTATTGATTCCCCTTGGGTACAACGGCTTCGCCAAATTCACCAACTTCAAACAGCTTGGCTCGTCTATCCAACAGCAGAACATACCCGATTTCAACATTCACTCGGAGCAATGCACCTCGCTTCACGAACATTGGCACAGTTTTATCGCAGCTTATTGGATGTTTGCCGCAATGCCGGTGAGACATTGCCAAGCCGGAATTATCTGGAATCGCTGACTCGTATGGCGGCATTGCTGCATGATGTCGGGCATGGTCCGTTCGGACACTTTTTTGACGCCCGATTTTTGTCCGAATTCGGCTTAAACCACGAAAAACTCGGTGCGGAAATTATTCGCCAAAGGCTTGCTCCAATGCTTCGGAAAATCCGGCGTAATCCGCTTGGGCAACTCGAAGAACACGAAATTCTCGATCCGGAACAAATCGCCTTCTTAATTGTACGCCCCGCCGCAAATCAGGAATCGTCGGTACCGCTTTGGCTGCGTTTGCTCCGAACATTGTTCTGCGGATTGTACACAGTGGACAATATGGATTTTGTGTTGCGCGATGCTTTTATGACCGGATTCAGTATGCGGGCGTTTGATCTTGACCGATTGTTACACTATTCGTTTTTTACAAAAGAAGGGCTAACGGTTCACCCAAGAGGAACGGCAACTTTAATTCGGTTTTTAACAGTGCGGGCGGAACTTTTTCGTTCGGTTTATTTCCATCGTACTGTTCGGGCAATTGACCTTTTTCTTCACGAACTTTTCCTTGAAAGCCGTGAATTATTGTTTCCGGGAAGCGGCGGCGAAGGAAACAGAAATCCGTTGGAAAATCTTGACGCTTATCTTCATTTTACCGAATGGTCATTGCTGGTTGATGTTTCACGATGGGCGCGTTCGCCCAATCCGCAAAAAAGAAAACTCGCAACAAAATGGGCGGACTTCCTGACCCGCCGTGTTCCGTTTCATCTGGCAGCCGAAACAACCGCCTTGTTTTTTGCCGGTCAAAGAGAACAAACCAGTGTTTTTGCCGATACGGAAGCATTTCGACGGGCTATTGTTACATGTTTACCGGAAACGCTCCGATCAATTCCGTTTGAAGTTGACATCGCCAGACATTTACATCGTCCCGATTCGCATCGCCATACGGCAACACAAAATTTCCTGTACGATTCCGTAACCGACAAGATTCGATCTCTCGATGAAGAAGAACTGTTTCGGCATATTCCGCAAAGTTACAGGATTTGCCGAATTTATACAAAAGAAAAAGATCACATCATTCCGTTGGCAAAAGCATTGGAAACTCTGACAAAAAATGCCGATTCCGATGACGAAACAAATATGTAAAAATGATATAAAAATTAACGTGTGTTTGGTATTGCTTTATTAAAGTCCGGCAATCGCTCGCCGAGCGGTTGCTTGCCGATAGGTAACCAAAATAACCGACACGACATAAATTCACTGTCGGCTAACGCCAACGCAATCGTTCGGCGAACGATTGCCTACCTTTTGTTGGCAAACTTCCAGCGGTTGCGCTGCGCTTCACCGCCGGTTATGCACATCTCGCGCCTGTGGGTTAAAACTTTCACAAACGGAATTATTGCTGTTGCAGTAGAAAATCCGCAGGCAACAACACTAACGATTCACTATCAACTATTCACTAATTTGTTTCCCGTCTTGCAATATTTCACGATTCGGTGTAAGATATTTTCCCAGCATTAAGTTTTGACTTAAATGTTTCCCCGAAAAATAAAACCAAACAATTCATAACAGTTATGAATTGATGTTGTTCCTTTTGTTAAACCTACTATTGTTAACCCCGATTTGACCGGAAAACTATGAACACACAAGTATTGTACTCCGTTTTCAAACGTAATTTTGTCGGCTATCTTTCCAATCCGACCGGTTACGTTTTTATTTGTGTTTTTGTGTTGCTTAGTTCGATTGCGGCATTCCTGCCGGACGAATTCTTCAACGCCAATCTCGCCAACCTCGATCAACTTAATCTTTGGTTCCCCCTCATCATGTTGGTCTTCGTGCCGGCAATCACCATGGGAATCTGGGCAGACGAACGCCGACAAGGAACCGATGAACTGCTCCTCACAATTCCGGCAAGCGATTTCGATATCGTTCTCGGTAAATTCAAAGCAGCCGTCTGTATCTACTCCGTCTCGCTCCTCTTTTCCTTCATTTGCAATCTGCTTATCCTAAAATATCTCGGTATGCCGGACACAGGACTTTTCTTTTGTACGTATATCGGATATTGGTTTGTCGGTGTCTCCATGATTTCCATCGGAATGGTCGCGTCGTTCCTGACCGGCAATCTCACAGTGGCGTATATTCTCGGCGCCGTTTTCTGTTCGCCCCTGATTGCCCTCCAATGGATCGACGCCTCGCCTCTCCCCGCCGAAACCGCCCAACTCCTCAAAGGTTTCAGCATCGCCTCACAATTTGAACTCTTCGGACGCGGTATCATCAACTTCTCAAGTATCCTATACTTTGCAATGATTACCTCGACAATGCTCTACCTAAGTATGGTCATGATCGGACGACGCCACTGGACGGCACATCAAAAATGGATCGGAATAGTGCATTTTTCACTTCGTGCCGTTTGTCTTTTGATTATCGGTTTGAGCTTGTGTTTCCTTTTCCGGCAATACGATTTGCGCGGCGACCTGACCGAAGAAAAACTAAGTACGCTTTCACCGGAAACCGTAAAACTGCTCCGTGATCTTAAACCGGAATATCCGGTGGTGATTGAAGCCTTCCTGAGTCCGGACGTGCCGGAATCCCATGTGCAAACCCGACTCGATATTATTTCCATTCTCGACGAAATTCAATCAAAATGCGGTAAAAATGTCTCCGTGCGGACTCGCAATATCAAACCCAATACCGAAGAGGCGCTTATCGCTAATCAGCGTTATGAAATCCGACCGCAGGAAGTTTCGTTTGCCGCACGCGGAAAACGGGAACTCAAGAGTATTTTTCTTGGTGTTGCGTTCCGTTCCGGTTTGAATACGCTGACCTTGCCGTTTATTGATCGCGGGCTGTCCGTCGAATATGAACTGATTCACGCCCTCTACGGCGTAACAACCCCACAAAAAAAACGTATTGGTATTCTCAAAACGGACGCTCCGCTCTTCGGCAGATTTGATATGCAAACATTTTCAATGTCGCCACAATGGCAGATTATTGATGAGCTGCAACGTCAATACACGGTTGTTGAAGTTGATCCGGCGGAACCGATTCGTGACAAATTCGATGCCCTGCTCGCGGTTCAGCCTTCGGCAATGGGTCCGGCGGAAATCGATAACTTTATTGATGCGGTTAAACGCGGACAGCCAACCGTGATTTTCGAAGACCCCTTGCCGGTTTATGTCCGCAGTGTTGCCGGAACCGCCGAGCCGCGTCAACCGCCCTCGCAAATGATGATGATGATGGGACGGCAATCCCCAAAAGGTGATATTAGTCCGCTCTGGACTCTTTTGGGCGTAACAATTGACGGAACGCAAGCGGTTTGGCAGGAATATTCACCGATACGAAAACTGGCGCAGATTCCCAAAGGATTCGTCTTCTTGGATCGGAGTTTGGAAATCGAACGAAAAATTCTGCCCTTCAATTCCTCCGATCCGGTTTCCGCATCATTACAATATATTATGTTGCCGTTTCCCGGACATATTACCGCATTGCCTGTGCCGGAAGGTTCCGCACTAACCGTAACGCCGTTGCTTCAAACGTTTCAGGAACCGGCGGGAATTGTTCAGACGCGGGCGGTGATGCAGGGGCTTGGCAATGGAACATGGGAACGGTCATGTATTGCAGAGGATAGACCGGAAGAGTTGGCGGTTCGGATTCGGGGCGAGTTGCCGCCGCCGCCCGCTCCCGAATTAAAAGAAGGCGAAACTCCGGTTAAGCCGGAACCAATCAAAATTGATGTCTTGCTCGTCACGGATATTGATATGCTTTCCGATTCGCTCTTCACTTTGCGGCGAATGGGGAATGAACCGGGCGCAGGAATCAATCTCAATTTCGACAACGTTACATTTGTACTGAATGCGATTGACAGTGTTGCCGGCGATGAACGCTTCCTTGCGGTTCGCAACCGGAGACCGAAACACCGGACTCTCTCAAAATTCGATGAAAACACCGATGAAATACGCAAAACAACAAATGATAAACGTGCGGCGTTGCAAAAACAGTTTGACGCCCAAACCGAAGCGGAAGAGAAAGAACTTACGGACAAAACGAAGGAACTTGAAAAGAGTCTCAAGGACGGCGCCGTCAATGAAGATGAAGCGGTACGAAAATTAAGTGCGGCAATGATGACCGCGCAAAAACGGCTTAATGCCGCAAAGGAAAAACATCAACGTGAATTAAATATCCAACTCGAAAAGGCTGATGTTGAACTGAACGAAAATATCCGCCGAATTCAGGGGCAATACAAACTTGCCGCTGTAACATTACCGCCGATTCCGCTGCTATTGATTGCTCTGGGCGTCTTTTTTGTTCGGAGAATTCGCGAAACCGAAGGTATTCCGCAATCAAGACGGAAAAAATAAAACGTAAATTATTGCGGTCTTATTGATTGCGGAATTAGGAATGAAGAGCCGGATTATTCCGGTGTGATAATGGGCGGGGATTTTCTCCGCCTATTTTACTGTTCAAATATTTTGTAAAATCCCAATGAGTCTTGATCCCGATAAATTAAATTCTTTACGCGAATTGGTTGAATTATTTTCGTCTAATACTTCGCAATATAAGAGTGTTGACTATGATGAGTCGAATGTTCGAGTTGATTTTATTGACAAATATAATTAGGTAGTTTAAGACATGCATATTTATGGAAAAATCACCGGAATAAAATATACGCCATTATTTGCATTACCATCATTAAAAGAAGTTGTTTTTGACGGATTTGACGTAAATAATGTACCGCGTTCATGTATCGTTAAAGATGGTAATTACACTTTTGCAGTTTCACGTTGGGTATCACCCAAAAGAACCCGATCATACCCATTTGAACGGGTTTATGATACGTTGAATGTTGCCAAAAAAATTACTGTTATTCCTGTTGTGAAAGATGAGGGGATAAACGGTGATCGAGATTATATTCAATGGGATACCGTTTCGTTAATGTCTCTTTTGGATGTTTTTGTGATTTTCGCACATTATGACAAGGCAGAAATCAACAAACGTAATCCAAAGAAATTGAAAATTACAAACCAACAATTCAATAATGAATTTATTAAAACAAAAATCAAAGAGATCGAACAATATCATAGTTCTGCTTTGCACTGGAATCTCAACGAATTAAAAACAAAGTTACATTTTATTGTTGATTGCGCTGCTGACGCATATCGGAAAATTGAAAAGATAACCGGTATTAAACTTCACGATAAAACCGGAATTGAAAATTTCAAAAACAAAATTGGTAATGATATTTCAATCTTTATGAACTTTTCAAGAGACAAATCAAAACAAGCGCAAGCAAGAGAAATCGTAACGATTCAACCAAAAGAAAGTTTACAAACATTATCAAAAGCAACCATCACAATAGAGAATTATCTTGGCGGTCAATATTTTTTAACTGCAGATGAAATAAAAACCAATAATAAAGAACTGCATATTATCGAAAGTAAACATAGTAAAAATTCACGATTACCGAGTATCGGCGATATTAAAGACGGATTATTGAAAATGATATTGTTCAGTAATATGTCAAATGTTTCAGTTGACGGTCAATCTGTAAAATATAAAGCAATACTTGCGCTAACCTCGCCAAAAATCAAAGGACAGGTTTATTCTTCCGATACAAAAAATAATATCAACTCTTTTATTTTAAAAAATAAATTTAATACGAAACAAAGCAGGATAATAACTAATATTTTTGAAGAAGCAACCAAAAACAATTTTATTGTACAGATACAATTTTCTCAAAATGATGATTAAGAGTCCGTTACGTTATCCCGGCGGTAAGAGTCGGGCGGTTGAATTGATTGCGTCGTACTTACCTGAATTTGACGAATTTCGTGAACCGTTTCTTGGCGGCGGTTCGGTTTTTGTTTACGTTAAACAGAAATATCCGAACAAAATTTTTTGGGGAAACGATTTATATTTGGAACTTTTTAAGTTTTGGGAATACGCGCAAAAAGATGTTGAAACGCTTATTGCCAAGATTTATGAGTGGCGTCAACGTTTTACTATTGGTAAAGATCTGTTTCAATTTCTTAATCGGAATATTGCCGGGTTTACGGATTTGGAAAAAGCGACGGCGTTTTTTATTTATAACCGAATTACTTTTTCAGGAACAAGTTTAAGCGGCGGATTTAGTGAAGGAGCTTTTCAAAAACGTTTTACAGAAAGCAGTATTCAAAGGTTGAAGCCGTTTGCTGATGTAATACAAAATACAAAAATTACAAATTACGATTACAAAAAACTGATCAATAAAGATGGTAAAAATGTTTTATTATTTCTTGATCCGCCGTATTACTCGGCAACAAAATCTGCGTTATACGGTAAAAACGGTAACTTGCACAGAGCTTTTAATCACGAAGAATTTGCTGATATAATGAAACATTGTCCGCATCGCTGGTTAATTACGTATGATGATAGCGAATACATCCGCAATTTATTCTCATTTGCCAATATAATTTCATGGAATTTGACTTACGGAATGAGAAATGTAACAGAAAATTCCAGCCAAAACGGTAAAGAACTTTTCATTTCAAATTACCTAAAATCATCATCGCAACAATTACTATTCAATTAAAATTTTTGAAGGAAAGTAATTTTAATTTGTATATCATAAAAAACAGTAGGTAAAAATTTTTTAACAAAAAATCACAATGACAATTGATCTTCAAAAGTTAGAAATATTGCGTCAACTTGTTGAATTATTTTCGTCTAATATTTCGCAATACAAGAGTGTTGACTATGACGAGTCGAATGTTCGGGTTGATTTTATTGACAAGTTTTTTGAATTGCTTGATTGGGACGTCCGCAATGAGCAAGGTTTCTCGGAAACACATCGTGAAGTTATCCGCGAGTTCAAGATAAAAAAATCCGGCGGTCAAAAAGTACCGGATTATTGTTTCCGAATCAGTCCGTCGCAATTTTTTGTTGAAGCCCAAAAGCCCGCCGTCAATATTAAAGACAACGCCGATTCGGCGGTTCAATTACGGCGTTACGCTTATACGGCGAAGCTGCCGCTTTCGATATTGACCGATTTTGAGGAGTTTGCGGTTTACGATACGCGAATCAAAATCAATAAAAACGATAAAGCCTCAACCGCAAGAATTTTTTATTGTACGTTTAGCGAGTACGAACAGCATTTTGATTACATTTACAACATGTTTTCAAAAGTTGCGATACAACGCGGCAGTTTTGAACATTACGTCAACAAAAATAAAAACGCCAAAGGCGTCAGTGAAGTTGACAAGGAATTTTTGAATTTTATTGAAGGTTGGCGGATTGAGTTGGCGAAAAATATAGTGTTGAATAATTCTGAAATTTCGGTATTTGATCTTAATATTGCGGTTCAAAAAATAATTGACCGGATTTTATTTTTACGAATTGCGGAGGACAAGGGAATTGAAAGTTACGGAATATTGCAAAAGGAATCTCAAAAATCGTCAATTTACAAACGTCTCAATCGTATTTTTTCGGAAGCCTACGAAAAATACAACGCCGGTTTATTTAAGCACGAAAAATGGTTTGAAAAGTTATTGATAGAAGACAAGATATTGTTCAATATTATCAATAGTCTTTATTTTCCGGAGTGTCCTTATGCGCTTGAGGTTTTGCCTGTTGAGGTTCTTGGCAATATTTACGAGAATTTTTTGGGCAAGGTGATTCGTTTTACTTCGCAGCATCGTGTTAAAATTGAAACGAAGCCGGAGGTTCGCAAGGCTGGCGGAGTTTTTTATACGCCGCAATATATTGTTGATTATATTGTACAAAATACTGTCGGTGTTTTGATCAAGAATAAAACGCCTGAGAAGATTCCTGAGATAACGATAATTGATCCGGCGTGTGGTTCCGGTTCTTTTTTGGTTGGCGCGTATCAATTTTTGTTGGACTATCATCTTGACTTTTACACTCAAGAATCGAACAAGAAGACCGCACTCAAACGCGACAAGATATTTGAATCCGCACGTCAAACGTACAAATTAACGATAGCGGAAAAACAGCGTATTTTGCAAAACAATATATTTGGAGTGGATATTGATTCTCAAGCGGTTGAAGTAACGAAGTTGTCGTTGTACTTGAAACTGCTCGAAAACGAGGGCAAAGAATCCGAAGGGCAATTATTTAATTTTACTGATTTACGATTATTGCCGGATATTGAGAACAATATTAAATGCGGCAACAGTCTTATCGGTACGGATTTTTACGCGCAACATAAATTTGATTTAACGGAGTCGGAACAGATACGTATAAATTGTTTTGATTGGGACAAAGAATTTGCCGATATATTCAAAAAGAATAGCGGTTTCGATATTGTAATCGGAAATCCGCCGTATGTGATAATTTTTGACGAGCGCAACAAGGCATATATTGAAAATGCGTATCCTGAATTTAAGAGGAACAATAACTTGTATATTGCTTTTATTATGAGAGGGATTTTTTTGTTACGTCCTGATGGTATTCTTTCATTTATTACGCCCAATACTTATTTGAAAGGAGAATATTATCAGGCGTTCCGTTCTCAATTGAATTCGCAGCGAATTAACGAAATTATTGATTTTGGTAACAAACAAATTTTTAAGGAAGCCAACGTTTTTACGGCAGTTTGTAACGTTTCAAAAAGTAAACCCAAAAAGCAATGGATATTAAAATCCGATTTCCAAAATGTATGCGGAAAAATATCAAGAGCGTCTGATTATTTTGTTATTACGAATCCGTTAATGGAGAGATTGTCAACTTATACAAAATTTGACGAAGTATTGTATATCAAGGACGTTGGTTACAATTACTGGTCAATCGGTCGCGGCAAGATACGAGGTGATTCTATTGGTTCACGTGTACTTTATTCCGGTACAAAAAAATATAAACAAGACATTCCTTATTACAAAGGCTCAAATATTCATAGATATATTTTAAGTAAACCGCAACAATATTTAAGACACAATTACGCGGATTTTCTGCACAAAAACGATGTATTCCGGTTTACGGCGGATTTAATGGAAACCAAACCCAAAATTATTTATCGGCAAACTTCAGACACATTGATTGGAACAATTGACAACAACGGTTATCACAATGATAAAACCGTTCATATTATTTTGCCGAAGGAAAACTTGCTGGTTGATATACGTTATATTCTTGGAATATTTAATTCAAAATTGCTTGATTATTGCTATAAAAATTTTATTGACGAACAGGGCAGAACATTTGCTCAAGTAAAAACAATAAATGTAAAGAGATTACCGTTTGTAATTCCACAAGATAAGGCAATACAAGATCATCTTGTATTGCTTGTTGATACAATGTTGCAATTAAAACTCAAAGAACACGCCGAACAAAAACCGCAAATGAAAACCATCCTCCAACGTCAAATAAGCGGTCTCGATCAACAAATTGATCAAGCCGTCTATTTATTATACGGTTTAACGGAAGAGGAAATTAAAATTGTTGAAGGGAAGTAGTTTTAAACCGTTGAAATTTTATAATATTTCAAAGAATTTAAAGTGTGAATAGTTGAAATATTTTTGACAGATTTGGGCAGTTACAAAATATTTATTGATACGGTAGAATTTATGAATGATATTACGGCGATTAAAGACGAGTTGGAAGTGCTCACACGTATAATTGTTGAGACGGTTCCTGTGGAGCAGATTTATTTATTTGGCTCTTATGCTTATGGTACGCCGCATAAAGATTCGGATTTAGATTTGTATGTAGTATTAAAAGACGATACGCTCATGCGTGATGCCGATGCCATAGATGCGATTTCTCTCGCTATTTATAAAACAAAAACAAAGCCTACGGATATATTGGTACATAAACTGAGCAGATATTTGGAAAGGAAACAATTACCAACATTAGAGCGAAAAATTTCACAAGAAGGAATACAAATTTATGGATAAAAATGATATAGCAAAAGAGTGGTTTCGTTTTGCCGAGATGGATTTAGCCTCTGCAGAACATTTAACACATAATATGAATCCTCCGCCATTGGAGATTATATGTTTTCATTGTCAACAGTCGGCGGAAAAAAAATTAAAAGGTCTTATGGTACTGCATGATGAATACCCGCCGAAGATTCACGATTTGCTTGGACTTTTGAAGATATGTGGAGAAATATATGTTGATTTATATCAATTAAGTAACAAGTGTAACTTTTTAAATAAATACAGTGTTGCACCGCGTTATCCGGACGAGATACAAATTACCGACGATGACGTAAAATTGTGTTTACGTTATGCCAACGACATTAATGAATTTGTTAAGGAATTGGTTGAAAGTATAAATATACAAAACGAAATTTAAAGTGTAAACAGTTTCACCAAAATCGAATTTTTAAATGAACTTGAATATCACAAAGGAACACAATAAATTGATTTTGTTATTTTAATCGGTAAGTATGTTATTAGTTATTAACTGTTTATTTTTTGTATTAACTTTATGAAAATCGGATTAGTTGGTTACAAAGGTTCTGGTAAGAGTACGTTATTTCAATGGTTGACTGGAGTGTCAGCGGATCCGGCGTTGTCGCATACGTTACAATCGGCAACTGCGCCTATTCCCGAACAGCGGTTTGATGACCTTATCAAAATTTATAAACCTAAAAAAATTACGTACGCAAGTATCGAAATTGTTGATACGCCGGGTTTGGCGCGGGATCAACAAGGCAATCCTGCTCGGCTTGCGCAACTTCGTGAAGCCGATGCTCTTGTTTGGGTGGTGCCGGTTTTTAACGGTTCTGATCCTGCAACGGAAATTGGTGCTTTTCAGGAAGATACGATTCTTGCCGATCTTGAAATTATTTTGAATCGAATAGAAAAAGTTACGGAACAGAACAAGCGTCCTGTTCCAAAATCCGAACACGAAAAATTTGAATTTGAACTCGTAACACTTGACCTGCTTCGGGAAGGACTCGAATCCGGTCAACCCGTTAAAGAAGATCAATTGACTCTCGAACAGCAACGTGTTGTTCGCGGTTTTCGGTTACTCAGCGGTAAGCCGCGAATGACGATTATTAACACAGCGGACGATGAAACCGATTTGAAACAGTACGAAAAATTTGTAACGCCGGAAGTTCCGGTGATTGCGGTTAGTGCGCGGCTTGAAACGGAACTCGATCAGATGACGCCGGAAGAAAAAGCTGCCTTTCTCAATGAAATGCTGCTTCCTTCAACCGACAAGAAAATTGTTATAAAAATGATGCTTGACGCTTCCGGTCAGATGACGTTTTTGACTGCGGGTGAAAAGGAAGTCCGAACATGGCTTGTTCAGAAGGGCGGTACCGCATTGGACGCCGCCGCCGCAATTCACACCGATATGGCGAAAGGATTTATCAGAGCGGAAGTTACAAAAGCCGACGACTTAATTCGTCTGGGAAGCGAACGCGCCGTTAAAGCCGAAAACCTTGTCCGGCGTGAACCCAAAGATTATCTCATTCAAGACGGCGATATATTTTTGTTTCATTTCAGTTAATTTTCAGAACAAATTATATCAAAAAAGTATAATAACTTTTTTCCGCAACAACAGTTTTTTACGGAACCGACCTGAATCCTTGTTTTCGCTGTGTTCCCAGAACGGCATCGGCATATTCTTCGATTTGTTCGGGAAGTTCAAAATATTGTTCGTAAACATAATGATCTTCGTATTCACATTTATTGCTGCTGTAATCACGGCAGATTTTCGGTCTTGTTTCGTAAATTCCGCAAAGGTTTGTTGTATCATCCAGATATTTGCATTTTGAATAGACCAGCAGATACCATGTTTTTTCGTCCACAAACACGGTTGCGCGTTCGTGCAGCAAAAACCAACGTATAAAACCATATTCACGCCGGCTTTCCGGTGTATCAATTGGTAACGCAAAATACCGGCAGCATTTACCGGGACAGTAATTACACGGAATTTTACCGGCTGGAATTTCTTCACGTTTAGGACGTTTGGCTTTTACGGATTGTACCATTTTTAGTTTTTGTTCGCTAATGATTTCGATTTAAAATATTCGCAACAAACGGATTGTATTTCACGAATCGGCTTAATATAACAAAATAATATCAAGTGTCAAGAGAAAACCAATGTCATTGCCCGTTTTATTTTTCGGTAATTTTTCAGCGGTTTTATTTTTTCCGGCAGGCAACCGATCGAAAACCGGTTTCCTGCCTTCTTTTTGTAAAATGATAAATGAATTAAAATTTGTGTAATTCAACCCTGACGGCTGAATAACGAAAAATTTACAATATTTTCCTGCCGGCAAATTTCAAAAATTGTATCCAATCAAATTCGAGAATATCGTGTTTACCTTCGCGCAAATGATAACCGATGTGATCACCGACGGATTGGTTGACGGACGGCATTTCTGTTACATTCCCGAAACCGTTAGTTCCAAGTAAGCGATAGACCGGATCCGCGTAAAATCCCGAAAGAAATTCGCCTTTGGGATCTGCCCAAAGGTCTTCCGAAGCACTGGCGATGTAAACGGGACGCGGAGCAATTAATGCAACAAGTTCATGTTGATCAATCGGAAGCGAATTGACATCAAGGTTATATTTTTTGAAGTTATCGCAAAACCAATGAGGTATAACCGCATTGATTCGATGCACCGTTTCCCCAAACTCCCGCCGTGACAACGCCGCCCCGCCGCAACCGGAATCATTTGAAACAACAACTGCGAAACGCGGATCAATTGCTCCAGCCCAGAGAGCGGTTTTTCCGAGCCGTGAATGTCCAACCACACACGCCTTTTTCGGATCAACATTTAGTTTATCCTGAAACTCTGTAACAACATCCAGCATTTTTCCGAGTCCCCATGCCCATGTTGCGATGGCGTTTCCTTCGTTGGGTTGTAATTTTTTGTCGTCTTTATAAATTAACCGCCGGACACCGTGTTTGATACCGCCGTTAAAATCCGGTTCAATTTCACCATAATAAACAGTTCCGACAGCGAAACCGTGAGCAAAAATCGTTTCAAGAGGCCAACGCCGTGATTGTTTACCGCGTTCTTCTTCTTTACCCGGAACCTGTTTACCGTTTCCACGATCCCAAATCGTTTTGGCAAGCCGAATTCCCGGATCGGCATTGACGGCATGATTTCCCATGTAATTCAAACCGAGAAAAATAGGAAATTTTTCGTTGCTGTTTTTCTTTGCCGGAACATAGATTAAAAAATCGGCTTTGGGATCATCTTGTAACGGTTTTTCGCCTTTGAAAAAGACGAGTTGGAACTGATACCGAATTGCTTTGCCGTCGAAAACCGGAGCCGATTCAAATAATTCGGCTTTCACATTGATTTCGCCGAGTGTCGGTTTTCCGTACATGTTTTCTTCGAAAAGTTTCAGTAATTCGGGACGCCGTTGTTCCGTCCACATTTTGGCAGAGTCAACTTTTCGACCGTCTGCCATTACCAACGGATCCGGCAATACGAATTGCGGAACTTTTGTTTCATCATAATTTGTCGGTGCAATTGTTTCAGCAGCCAAAAGAACTGTTGAAAACATAACACAAATTAAAAACAATACTTGTTTCATAATTATTCTCCACAAGGTTAAGGGGTTAATTGTACCGCCTTGCAGTA
>JAITQV010000372.1 GCA_031288765.1 Planctomycetaceae bacterium | reverse complement strand
TCAAACTGAATACCGCATGACGCTTGTTCTTCCATTGCTCTAAATCGGGTACGTTGGAGAGCGGCGGCAACCGTTTGGGCGGCGTTTTTGGTTTTTTGCGATTTGAAAACCGGTTTCAGCAACGGCACACTCGCCGCCACAAGCAACACCATAATCGATATCACCACCAATAACTCAATCAATGTGAAACCGCGAAATAAATAAACCTTCATTTTTGTTCTCCTTAAATTAGAGAATTTTGATATATTAACAGATTACATAACGCATAATCTGTTTTTGCTGAAATTGGGAAACAAACATTAGCCGAGAAACGGCAACAGAATATCGCTCTTTGTCAGGAGCGACACGGTTATCAAAATAGGTCTATTCCCACCGACGAAAGTAGTGCATTACATGTTTTAAAATGCAGTGCTGAATTATACCTACGGTATTGCACGCGACGCTCCCTCAGCGGGAGACACGTAACATTGCAACACCACAGTAATTTTCTACTCGGAAATTCCGGTCGTCATGTAGAAAACTATTGCTCGCCGAAGCGAGGTTTGATAACAGTTGACGTACTCGATTATTTTTTTCACCCGAATTTTTGTTCGGGCTACTTATTTTTCAAAACGTAATTTAATCTCCTAAATATTGAATTTAAAATATGGAAAATTATTTAATCGGTTATTCTATATTTAAAAAATTATCGGTCAAGACACCCCTCCCAAAAAAATAATTTTCGAGTCTTTTTGTGTAATTTTTGTTAAAGGTTTGTTCTATGTAATAGTTCAACAAAGGACTGAATAGATATTTATTTTTTAACTGCGAAATTCGCGAAAAAACAATTGATAAAAACAATTTCTAGGACATCAACACCTCAACACTACCAAAATTTCGCTATTCCGGTAAAATTTAAGAGCAATTGATCGTGTGAAAATAAAATATTCAATTTTTATAATATTTTGACGGTTTTTTGTTTAGTTATTTTAACCGGCAAAAAGAGTGTAATCTCAATTTATCTCAACAAAAATGCGAGAATATCAAACAATTCTTTTGTTTTTCCTGATTTTGACGGCGGTTTGTTTGAACGGTTGCCGTAAAATTGATACGGTGGTTTCGGACACAATGTTCCAATCCGGCGGCGAATACTGGGAATTGTTGACAATCAAAGGAAAACCGGTCGGATTTCAACAAACGGTGTTGAGTTTTGAAGAAGTTGACGGCAAATCGGTTCGACGGTTTGGACATCACAGCCGGATTATTGTTTTGCGGTACGGCAGTAGTTTTAATGTTGCGATGAAGGTCAATACTGTTTCAAGATTGGAAGGCGGTTTTTTATCGGGTACGGTTCAACTCAATGGCGGCGGTGAACCGATTGAAACAATTTACCGAAGTGAAGATGACCAACTGATTGTTTCCAACTCTTCCGGTCAAACAACGACAACATTGCCATGGAAACGGAACATGCCCGGTCCGGAAGCGGTCGTTTGTGAACTGCTCGGCTTGCCGATGCAACCCGGCGAAAAACGGCAAATCACTTTTTTTGAACCGGCAATGCACAGTTATGTGAATACAACATTGACGGCTTGTGCGATTGAACAGATTGATGTCAACGGTGTTAAAAAAAATCTTCTTCGGATAGAAGTTCAAAACCGGTTGGAATTATTGCAAGCCGGAACTCAAACTGTTTCGGAAACACTTTGGACGGATGCCGGCGGTAACATAATTCGTCATGAAATGCCAATGGAAGAACACACACTTCTTGCGGTTCGTGTTTCGCGGGAACAGGCGTTGAAATTTCAAACGGAAACTCCGTCTGTTGAACTGGGAAATCTTGGTGTTGTTCCGCTTGACGATTCCATCACGCAACCGCATAATCTTGCCAAAATCGAATTTATTGTTGAAACGCAAGAAGGATTACCGACCGACCGGTTTCCCAAAACACCCTTTCAGTCGGTGGAACTAATCGGCGAAAAAAGTGCAACAATTACTGTTCTTACGGCGATCAACAATACTGATATGAATATTGATAACGTACTATTTGAAAGAGGCAAGTCCGAAGCAAAACCGGAAGATTTGGCATCGAACCAATTGATTCATCTCAATGACCCGCAATTAATAGAATTAGCGAAACAGATTGACTCGGATTCATTGACTTCCCGGCAAACTGTTTTAGCGTTGGAGCAACTCGTTCACAATACAATTCGGCAAACAACATTTTCCATTGCGTTGGCAACATCATCGGAAATATTGAAATCAAAAAGCGGTGATTGTACGGAATTTGCGGTATTGTTGGCGGCGTTGTGCCGTGTTAAAAAGATTCCGGCACGAATCACATTGGGTCTGGTTTATACGCCCTTTCAACCGCTAAACGAAAAATCGCAACAAGCCGGTATGGTATTTCATTTGTGGAACGAAGTTCTTATTGACGGAATTTGGTATCCGCTTGATGCGGTGTTTGGGCTTGGCGGAGCCGATGCCGCCCGAATTAAAATTACCGATACAAGTTTGGCGGACAATTCATTGGCTCCGTTATGCCATTCTTTAATCGGTGTTGCGGGTCAAATACGGATTCGTCTTAAAAAACCGGAACCATTGCCCCAAACTTCAAAACCTAAATATTAAAACTTAAATCTTAAAATCAATAACTTCGCAAAACGAAATTTTGCCGTCAAAATCTTTGTGAATAATTACAACAATAAATTTTCCCCTGCAACAATTTTTTAGGAACCTTAAAATAAAATGCAATACGTTATTAGTGTTATGTCGTGTGATCATCCCGGAATTATTGCCGGTGTGAGTTCGGCGGTTTATCGTCTTGGCGGGAATATCAATTCCTGTAGCCAGACGGTTTTGGGCGGTTATTTTACATTTATTACGATTATTGATTTACCGAAACACTATACATCGGAGGAATTGGCGAAGGAGATTCAATTTTCGGAAGGTCTTGGTATGGATTATCGGGTGATTGTTCAGCCTTACGAGTTAAAGCCGTCCGAATCGGAAAAACCAATGACCAAACCGGCGGGTGAAACATTTGTTATTACGGCATTTGGAAAGGATCAACCGGGAATTGTGAAGGAATTTAGCCGTTATCTTGCGGATCATGACATTAACATTACGGATTTATACGGAGACCGCAATGGTGATGAATTTGTTTTGATTGGTCAGTTAACAATTCCTGCCAACATCAATATTGGAAATCTGTTAGATGATTTGGAAGAAACCGGTAAGGAGTTTGGTTTTACCGTCAAACTTCAGCACAACAATATTTTCGTTGCGACCAACCAACTTCGCCTTGCTGAATAAAATATTTGGTAATTGTCTATTTATTAACCACTGAATACACGAAATACCCGGACATTAGTAAATTGATAAGATTACAAACCGGCAATCAATTACGATTTGTTTTTTTGTGCGAAATCATCCATGAAATTACAGAGTTTCACAACACCTTCTTTCGGCATGGCGTTGTAAATGGATGCCCGTAAACCGCCGACACTTCGATGACCGCCAAGTGTTGTTAAACCGGCATTTTTCGCCTCGTCCTGAAATTTTTTATCCAACACTTCAGACGGCAACCGGAATGGAATATTCATAACCGAACGATATTCCTTATCGGCATGACCTTTGTAGAAACCGTTCGAATGATCAATGGCTTCGTAAAGCAACAACGCTTTTTCTTTGTTAATTGCGTACATTTTCTCAAGACCGCCGATGTCATTGATCAGCCACTCTGTTACGAGTTTAACCATGTAAATAGCAAAACACGGCGGCGTATTGAGCATTGATTTTGCTTCGGCGATTTTTTTGTAATTGAGCAAAGACGGTATCCGATCGCCGGAACGTTCCAATAAATCGTCGCGGATAATAACCACCGTAACTCCGGCAGGACCGACATTCTTTTGAGCACAGGCATACAAAAGACCAAATTGTGAAACATCCACCGGTTTGCAGAAAAAGTCCGACGACGAATCACAAATAAGCGGTATATTGCCGGTATTGGGGTATTCCTGATATTGAATTCCTTCGATTGTTTCGTTGGAACAAATATAAGCATACGCCGTATCCGGTTCAAGTTGCAATTCATGGGCGGCGGGTTTCCGTTTGTACGAAAAACTTTTACCGTCCCAAACGGCTTTTGCATGACCGATCAGGTTGGCTTCGGAGAGTGCCTTTTTGCTCCATGAGCCGGTAACAACATAGTTTGCCGGTTTTCCGTTCAGCAGATTGGTTGGAATCATGGCAAACTGCAGCAATGCCCCGCCTTGCAGGAAAAGGACACGGTAATTATTGGGGATATGCAGTAATGTTCGGATATTTGTTTCGGCGTCTTCGATGATTGCTTCGAATGCTTTTGAGCGGTGTGAAATTTCCATAACCGACGCACCAACTCCGGGTAAACAAAGCAATTCTTCCTGAGCCTTTTTGAGAACCGGAAGCGGTAAAACTGCCGGACCGGCAGAAAAATTATAAACACGTTCTGTGATAGACATAATTGTAATCCTCTTATACTTAATAATGAATACGGTTATTGTGAATTTTTGTCAAAACAACCGCTAAATTTTAACATTCATTACCAAAAAGGAAAGCCCCGCCGTTTTTTCGGAAAAATATCATATTTTTGAAAATTGTTTTGTCCAAAATCGGTTTTTTAGTAATTACCAATGAGCCAAAAGTAGTTACCAATGAGCCAAAAGTGCGTCCCAATAGGTAAAAAAAACTTTATTTCCACCTAATTTTTCTTACCAAACAACCTCCGTAGCCCAAAGTCTCAAACCAATTAACCTTATTACCTTATTAAAAAAATAGAATAATAAGGTAAATAAGGTTAATTGTACGAAGGTTTCTTGCTACTAAGGTTGTTTTGTTAGAAAAATCAGGTTGACAATAAGGTTTTTCCTCCTTATTGTCCAACACATCACTGAATAGATACATATATTATAAATTCCGTGTGTTCTTTGTATTCAGCGGTTAAAAACAATTCTCAAAAGTTGACCCGATTGTTTCATTTTGTAGCAATTTTGGGCGAATTTGTATCTTTTTTGAACATCCGAGCGTGCAAAATACGGAAAATGGAGTTCTCCAATTAGTATTTGGAGTTCTCCAATTAGCGTTTGGAGTTCTCCAATTAGCGTTTGGAGTTCTCCAATTGGCGTTTGGAGTTCTCCAATTAACGTTTGGAGTTCTCCAATTGGCATTTGGAGTTCTCCAATTAACGTTTGGAGTTCTCCAATTAGTGTTTGGAGTTCTCCAATTAGCGTTTGGAGTTCTCCAATTGGTCGTTGGAGTTCTCCATTTTTTATGACGCCGGAAATCCCTCTTGAAATATCATTACAAAACAGTCATAATTTCACAGGTAATCGTCTATTTTGTTAACCACAGAATACACGGAACACACGGAAATTAGTAAATTGATAAAATTACATGTTTATTTTAGTAAGAGGTTTCAAAATGAGAAAATCAATTTTTATCCGAATGAGTTTATTTGTGCTTATTATTGCAACGATGAGTATTGCCGTTTATGCTCAGGTTGCGGGCGAAACGCCGGAAAACACAGTACCGGAAAACACAGTACCGGAAAATGCAGTATTGGAAAATGTAGTACCGGAAAACACAGCGCCGGGAATTGCTGTTGAGTTGACGGACGCAGACGGTAAATCATTGGCAACCGGTTACGTCCGAACCTATCCCAACCCGCGCCCGAAAGATTGGGAAGGCAACCAACCGCGTAATTTCGAACTCCAAAACGGGCAATGTTTTGTGCCGTTGTCCAATTTCGATGAGCAAAAATCGTTCAAAATGGTTTTTTACGCGGACGGTTTCACGCCTTATGAACGAACATGGAGCGATACCAATGTGGAAAAGTTGCCGAAACATTATGTCCACAAACTGACCGAACCGGCGGCGGAACCGATTGGCGGAATTGTTCGTGATGAAGACGGCAAACCTGTTGAAAACGCTGAGGTTTACTTTGCGGTCAATATTACCGGCAGGCGGAACAATCCCGACGCCGAACCGTTCAATACCTACGCCCAATGGATTAAAACCGATGCCGAAGGATGTTGGCAATACGCCGTTTTGCCGAAAGAACAACTCGAACAAAATTTTGATATGACTATCGAACATCCGAAT
Source organism: Planctomycetaceae bacterium (assembly GCA_031288765.1). Lineage (GTDB taxonomy): Bacteria > Planctomycetota > Planctomycetia > Pirellulales > Thermoguttaceae > WRKP01. Next base: position 3,030 of record JAITQV010000372.1, on the reverse strand, counting down.
TATCCCAAATTTCGGATTTCCAAAGGGCAATTGTTCAAGGATTATCAGGCAAAAGATGCGGACGGACGTTTTTCAAAAACCGTAACTATTTCAAAAGGATTGCCGCTCAAAGGTATTGTTACGGACGAACACAATAATCCTGTTGAAGGTGTTCTCGTTTATTCCAGTGTTGCGAAAAAAGAAGGGATTGCACTTTACGGAACAACCCGAACCAACGCCCAAGGAGAATTTCTGTTTGAAAATTGTTCTCCGAAAGATGAACTCGATAATAATATTGCTATCGGTGTTGCTCCGAAAAATTTTGCACCGGATATTATTGAAATCAGTAAAATCACCGCCGGAATGGAACCGGTGAAAATCGTTTTGAAACACGGTAAAAAATTGGTTATCAAAATGGTCGATAAGGACGGCAAACCGGTTTCCGGTTTAAAACTTATGAGCCGTTCCTGGCGTAAACATTGCGGTAACAGTTTGTTTCGTTTATTCGAAGACGCCGATGACTATGGTATTGTTAAGATCGGCGACGACGGTTTGTTCGTTTGGGAAAACGCAACAGAAGATAGTCCCGCTTTCGTTATTAGCGGCGGGGATAAATATCAAAATGTTGAGATTGATTATGATTCCTTAAAATTCGGCGGCGAAGAAAATATTATTACGTTTTTGCCGGTGATTCATGTTACCGGCAATGTTACCGATGCGGAAACAGGTCAACCGGTTCCGGCGTTTCAGGTAACGGAATGGTTTACGTTCAAAAAACTTTCACATCTTACCAAAGAATATGGTGCGCAGACGGGCAAAGACGGTAAGTTTACACGAGTGGTTGGGCGGCGTTTCGGCGAATTTGACAAATATTATCTTCGGGTGGATGCGGAAGGTTACGAAGGTTTAATGTCCGAAAATATTCCGCCGGATGCTGTTGAGCCGGTTCTGAATTTTCCGCTCAAAAAAGCGGGAACATTTTCAAACTATGTTAAAGGAACGGTGTTGCTTCCCGACGGCACGCCGGCGGCAAATACCGTAATCGGTTTTTCGACAACAGCCTATTCTGTTCAAACGGAGAATGGTCGGCTCAGCGGTTGCAATGACCGCCAACAAACACGAACCGATACGGAAGGAAAATTTTCGATCTCAAAAAGTAACTCAGGAATCGGTGATCAGGATTATCTGCTGATCTTTTTGCACGATAAAGGACAAAAAAGTATTCGGAAAGAAGATTTCGAAAAAAATACGGAACCGATTCGGCTTGAAGCATGGAGCAGGATTGAAGGAACTGTTCTGGTCGGAAAAAAACCGGGAAGTCTTCTTCCGGTTTCGTGTTCTGTGAATGAGAGAGGTTACAGCGGAGAAATACCTCAAATTTCTCATTTTTACACAACTATTTCATGTGACGAAAACGGCAAGTTTGTGATTGACCGTGTTTTTCCGGGTAAAGGACAAATCGGTCGTGCGGCAAAACTCAATGATTCCAAAGTAACCGCCCCATTTCTCATGCAGGAATTTAACCTCAAACCGGGGGAAACGTTACAGGTTGTTCTTGGTGTTGACGGCGGTTATGCTGTTAAAGGAATAATATACATTCCCACAGAATTTAGTTCGAAAATTGACTGGAACTTTGCTAATGTTACGGCAGTGCGGGTAACTGCGGAATTGATCGCAGTACCGGAACCGGATCATTCTGCTTATCTTTTTTTCAAAGAACCGCTCAGCAAACCCGAACTGAATACCGGAAGAGCAAACGATCCTTTTGAAGTCGAAAAGATTATCAATGAATGGATCGAATCACCGGAAGGCAAGGCGGCAATTGACAAAGACCCGGAAGGTTACAAAAACGCAAAATTACAATTTGATATTTATTCCGAAAACGAAAAAAAACGATACCTTTCCGAAAGAGATTGCCGTATTTGCCAAGTGGGTGAAAACGGCAGGTTTCAATTGGACGATTTGACGCCGGGGCTTTGGACATTTGAAGTTACATTGAATTTTCCGAGTAAACCGGGTCAATGGTGGGATTATGCCGATGTTTGGCGGAAAAAAGTTATTGTTCTGATTCCTCAACTTCCCGATGATCAAACCGATAAACCGCTTAGCATCAGCTATATTATAATCGGTTTTGATAAAGGCGAACGAAAAGGACCGCAACAATAATTCAAAACAAACAAAATAAAAAAATGTATCTATTCAATCCTTTATTGAGCAATTGCGCAAGACAAACCTTATTTTCAACCTGATTTCCGAACTAAACAACCTTAGTAGCCAAAATTTTCTCATAAAATCAACCTTATTCCCTACTTCTAATAAGGTAATAAGGTTGTTATGATGTGGAAAAGGTTGCTACTGAGGTTGTTTTGTTTGGAAAAATCAGGTTGGAAATAAGGATTGTCCGGCATCATAGTTTGGCAAAGGACTGAATAGATACTTAAAAGTTAATAATCAAGAGGTAGGCGGCGTTTCGCCGAAGGGTTTTCACCCACCGCCGCAATGTAGGGGCGAAACATTTTTCGCCCCTACCATCGATGCAACCGTTTGGGGAAAAATCGAAACCAGTTTTGAAGAAAATTTGAAAATAGTCGATATTCCCCCTTGTAAACTTTTGGGTGGCGGGTTACAATGGATGTTATTGAATTTGCAACCGGATTGTTTTTGCCATGCGTTTTTTGGTGAACGGTTGCAGGGAAATTCAATAGCAACCTTGTAACTTCAAAAAGGAGATTTACAATGGAAAATTTTGTTAGATGTTTGATTGTGTTTTTGTGGAATTTTTTTGAGAAAAAATCAAAATAGACGAAATTCCCCCTTGTAGATTTTTGGGTGTCGGGTTATAATGGGTGTTATTGAATTTGCGACCGGAAGTTTTTTGCCATGAGGTTTGTGGTGAACGGTTGCAAGGAATTCAATAAAACCTTGTAAGATTTGAGAATTTCAAAAAATCTTGCAATTTAAGAAATCAAACAATGGAAAATTTAGTAAAAAATTTCTTGAACTTGGCAACAAACACCGTAAAAAACAGTGTGAACCCCACAGAGTTAAAAT
>JAITQV010000324.1 GCA_031288765.1 Planctomycetaceae bacterium | reverse complement strand
ACTGGTGAATTCGGACAAACATGTGTTCTTGTACATAACGCGAAATATCCTCGTAATCCAAACGGTACTTTTGCCAAGGGAGCAGGTGGAGAAACCGCGGACACAATAAGAGGTAAGATCGCTCACGAAAATTATAAAAATACATTGCCTTCTGGATATCAATTTAATAAAGCTTTGCCTAGTGGTAACCGTCCAGATGCAATAAATTACAAAGAAAAAATCGTTCGTGAATTAAAACCTGCTACAAAAAAGAAAATAGCAGAAGGTCGGCGTCAACTCCAAAAGTATCTTGAAGAACTCGGAGATGGTTGGAAAGGTTTTATTGATACCTATAACCCATAAAATTTATGGAATACATTACTCAAAAAGAATTTAACAAATATTGGAACCACCTTCTTAAATCAGAAGGTTGGCAACAGGAAAAAAAAACCTTTTTTGGGGAATCAGACTTTTCATTAATAATTATTGAAAGGGATTGTTCGCCATTTCGACCTGATTTCAGTGTAGAATGTGGTATTTGTATTAAAGAACTCGGTTGCCATCAATATAAATTCGATCCCAAAATAATTATTGGTTATTATCATTTTCCAAAATTTAATCATTGCCACCTATATTTTGATGCAAATGAATTATTACCTAAAAATATTGAAAATCAATCTTGTTGTTTTAGTCGTGAGAATGGATTTTATGATAAAGAATCTGTTGATATTATATTTACAAATTTAAAAGAACATGTATTTCCTATCTTAAGACAATGTTTGATAAAAAATGATTTTTTACACATTTATAAAAAAACAAAATCTTTTCAATTTGCATTCATTCATAAAGAAGTACAAGATTGGATTAAGTATGTTTGTCCCGATTTAGATACCATTTAGATATCAGTGATTGTTGAAAAATTTTTTATATCAATTCACTGTGTTTGTCCACGAATCTCGAAACAGCCTAAAATACCAACACGATCATAGAAATTGGGTAATGATTCAACAACAGCGAATCGTATTGCCGGCATAGCACAAGCAGCAGGCGGTGTGGTGGCATTGAATGGAATTGATAATGTTTGGACGGGACTTCAGCAGGTAACTGCCTATTTTTATTTAACCACAGAATACACGGAACACACGGAAATTAGTAAATTGATACGATCATAAGTTTATTTTTGAGAATACAAAATGAATACCATAATAAAAAAACATTTTGCTGTCCTATTCTCTATCAATAAACTAACCGTGATGCTGTACGTAAACATTATTACGATTACAAATTCCGTGTATTTCGTGCATTCTGTGGTCAATAAATAGACGATTACCGTTTTAATTTTCCGACAGTAAATACCGGTTTGCAATCGTAATTCCGCTGACAATCGCCCCAATAATTCCCACCATACCTTGATCCGTACCGCATACAAATAAATTTTCCAGATGTGTTCGACCGTCATATTTCTTTTCCGGCGCTCCGTAAATGGCGCCGTTTTCCTTGCGGGTAAAACGGCGAATCGTTAACGGTGTAAACATATCGGTATCAATAACGTGTTGCCGGAAATCGGGAATAAACCGGGTTGCCGATGTCAGAATATTTTCGTACCAAACCTGTTTTTGACGCCGGTATTCGTCCGGTTCAAGATTTTTCCATTGGTCGAAGTTGGCAAGAGCCGTGATTCGGATAATTCCTTCGCCCAACGATTCGGCATAATCAAAATTATTCGGCGAACAAATCACCCCGCTCCGAAGATCAACCGGAGTAACCGGTTTTTCATAAGAAAAACAATCCGAATCATTGAAAAATACAATCGTTCGATCATGTCCCAAAAGTTTCGGTTCTTTGTCCAAAATACTAATAGTTTCAATAAAACCCAGTTGTCCGGTTCCCAGTTGACGGCTTTGTTCTTCAGCGGTTTGGCAATCGCAAAGCTGCATCGTTTCCAGCCAACCCGCCGAAGAAAGAACATTTTTCGTCTCAACATCCGAACCATCACTCAAACGGATTTTATCAACACGCCCCTTGTGCGAAAAAATCTTCTGAACTCCGGTTCGCAAACGTAATTCTCCGCCCAACATTTTGAACTTATTCAATAATTTTTTCAAAATCAGACGTACTCCGTCAAACGGGCGGGCAAAACCTTCAAGGAAAATGGAACGGAACATGATACAAAATTGTCCGAATTCCATATCGCGTTCGCGTGCTCCCCCATAATAAAGGAGCGGACAGAAAATCATCTCGATCAACACCGGATCGGAAATATGCCGCGACACAAACGCCCGCGCCGAACCGCCGGAAACCCCAATACCAAGTTGATCATAATCAATCAGTTCATTCACCAACCGCATCAAACCGTCAACCTGTTTCGGAAAATATTTCCGCACTTCGGAGACAAACAATTCGAAATGATTGTTGAAATTCAGCCGGATATTCGGAAACATAATTGTCGAACCGAGTTGCGGAACTAAGGCGAGTTCATCCCATGTTAACCGGAGATGCCGCAAAAGCCGTGATAAGGGACCGGATTTTGTTCCCTTCGGAACGTAATTGGTCAATGCGTGAAGTCCGACATCGAGAGTTCGACCGCGTTGCCGGTAAAACGAGTTAAGTCCGCCGACCGCGTAATGTTGTTCGAGAATACAGACCCGTTGATTGTAGTGAGCCAACCTGATTCCGGCGGCAAGACCGGACATTCCCGCTCCAATAATGATTGTGTCATAATCCATGAAACATTAACCTCAATCCTGACATTAATATTGATAGCCGGTAAAAATCAATTTACCGAAGAAAATTTTCCCCCATAAAGATAAAAATGTCAAGAGCAAATCATCAGTAGTTAATAGTTTATAGAAGTTTCCTTTTAGATTTTTTCAAAATTTTTTGTATTTATTCGGTTATTTGTTGAACAATACCGCAGAAAAAACCTTATTTTTTAAGATAATAGACCTTTTCTCTAACCTTTTTGTTGTGCCAATTCGTAGTTTGTGATAGCGCAGATAAGCGTCGTGCGAATATGGTGTCTATTCCGTCGATTTCGGTATTTGTCTTTCAAAATGCGGAATGTTTTAATTGTTCGGTTGACGTGTTCAATCGCAACACGCTCTCGTGCCAATCGGCGATTATACGCCTTCTCCAATTCCAGTAACTCTCTGCCTCTGGGGTTCTTAATGGGTATCCTGCTGTTGGCGTGTAATCCTTCGATACCTTGATAACCGCTGTCGACTTTTAACAAAATATCGTCCCAAATACTATCACCAATATCGTCTTTGAACAG
>JAITQV010000285.1 GCA_031288765.1 Planctomycetaceae bacterium | reverse complement strand
GTTGAAACAGCCCCGCTTGGCGGTCGGAATGTGATTACGGAATTTCTTGCAGCAAGACTTATTGCGAAAATAATTACCTACACCTCTTGAAAGATTCGGCAAGGTACAAAATGAATCCGGGTACCTCTAAAAATTCAATAAAATTATTTGTAAGTCTTTATTTTTCAATAGCAAAAATTTGTAAAACTGAATTTTTATACTTTGAACGGCAGGAAATACCACTTATTTTAATAGGGAGTTTCTAAAAATTACCCGTAAGTCCTTATTTTTAACGGCCAAATTAAATTTTTAAATGAGACCAATAGTAATTAGTAACCGTTCAAAGTATAATCGCGCCCTTTCGGGCTAAGAAGAAAAATTAGATTGGAAGGGAGATTTGTCCTCGTCCCTGCCCAACAAATCTCCGAATAAATACATTAAACCTTTAACATTAAACCTTAACAGAAAAGGATAAAACTATGCCGACAGATATTATTCGGATTCCGTTTGAAGAAAAATTTGAAAGTCCGGTTATTTTGACAGATCAACAAGAAGAAAAAATAGAACAACAAGAAGAAAATACGGATACCAATGTCCAAAATTTGCTAAATTCGCCGAGTTATTCGTTAGCGTTTTTGGATCATGATTTCATACGGAGTAATTATGCCCGATCAATTCGTCTTCAGTTGGAAATGGAAAAACCGGAATGGTTTATGCGCCAATACGGTATTCGTTCAACTGTGATCGTTTTTGGGAGTGCAAGGTTTATTTCACGGAAAAAAGCGGCGCGTCTTTTAGCCGAAGCCGAAGAAAATTTGGCGTTGCAGCCGGATAACACCGAATTTCGTGAGGCGGTTAAAGCGGCAAAACTCCATTGGGAAACAAGCATCTATTATGAACAGGCGCGGGAATTTGCCCGAATTGTTTCGGAAGACAACGTGAAACGATCTTTGGGAAGTGATGAGCCGTTTGATTATGTTATTTGCACGGGCGGCGGACCGGGTATTATGGAAGCGGCGAACCGCGGCGCCCATGAAGCCGGCGCCCCAACAATCGGATTGAATATTAAATTGCCTTACGAACAACGCCCCAATCCTTATGTTTCGCCTCAGCTTTGTTTTCAATTTCATTATTTCAATGTTCGGAAACTTCATTTTATGCTTCGGGCGAAGGCGTTGGTGGTTTGCCCCGGCGGATTTGGGACATTCGATGAGTTTTTCGAGGGACTAACGTTGAGGCAAACAGAACGAATGCAACAAATTCCGATTATTTTGCTTGGCACGGATTTTTGGCAACGTTGCGTCAATTTTGATTATCTTGTCGAAACGGGGGTGATCAACCGCGGCGACCTTGAATTGTTCCATTTAACAGATTCGCCGCAGGAAGCCTGGAACATGATTAAGGCGTTTTACCGTTAACCGGAATATTTGCCGAAATATTTACCGGAATATTTAATGGCAATGATTATTTTTTCGCTAAACCGGACGAAAACAAGTTTTGATACCGAACTTGCCGAAACGATTGCAACACGTTTTCAGACGCAGTGAGAGCCGGATAAACCGGATGAGCCGAATAAATCCGATTCCGATAAATGGGATTATTGGGTTGATCAGATTGACCGGTTCGACTACCGGCAGTTTTGATAAATCGCCTGAATCATTTCGGCGGAATCTTTGAATTTCGTTTTCGATTTCAAAACGGCATCGACCAAACGCCGAGCATCCGCTTCGCTGTGACCGAGAGCCAGCAAGGCTTCGTAAGTTTCCGAAACAACATCCGTGCGTTGTTCGCCGTCGGGAAAATCCCGTGCAACCAACAACGCAAACTTGGGAACTTTACGCCGCAATTTGGCGACAATACGTTCGGACATTGCGGCGCCGATTCCCGGAAGACCGGCAAGAAATTTTTCATCTTTCTCTTCAATTGCCACCGCAACTTCCTTGACGGGACGAACCATTGCCCGCAACGCTTTTTTGGTACCGACACCGTCAACACTGCAAAACAATTCAAAAAATTCCCGTTCCGCTTCTGTGAGAAAACCGATCAATCTGGGAATCATTTTTCCTTGCGGGTTGCCGTCAAGCGAGTAAATTGTATGCAGCCCAACCGTTTTACCGATTTCATGTTGAAGTTGCCGGCGCGTGTATTCGGGAATCAAGACCTCATATTCAAACGGTAATGCGGTAATAACCGCTTTGTCTTCATGCAACGCCGTTAAAAGTCCGGTAATTTTTGAAATCATAACCGATCCTCCAAAACAAATATAAATTTGATAATAATTAAGCAGTTGGTTAAAAAGTTAAAACGAAGGGGAGATTATAACATTATCATGATTACTGTCAAACAGCCGTATCATAAACCGCCGTTGCACTCGCAACCCTTGCTCAAAGAACAACGGAAGATTGTGCGGTTCGGTCTTCCAGATTTGGACGGAAAATTGTTAGAATCAGTGTCGGCAAATACCAAGCCATGTAAAGTCCTCCTTGGTGGAGTTGCCAAAATTGAACCCCAAGCATCAACAACGCCGAACAACTCAACAATGTTGCCAAATGTTTGTGCGAGGGCCACAAAATCATTCCGAAACAAAGTACAAAAAAGATTGCCAAAATCAAAACACGGTGAATTATATCGTAATGTTCCCAAAACCCGTCCGGTTTACTAAACAACCAAAGGGAACTCTTGCCGAACATGTGAATGAGTTGTTCGTGATAATTTCCCAGTTCCGCCGGCGAAAACAGAAGCAAAACCGCAAAAAGAATCAACATGGAAACAGTTCCCGTCAAAAAACGAATCCAACCGCGTTTCCAGTAAAAAGCACACCACAACGGAACCAAACAAACCGGATAAAAAACCAACGCCGTTGCAATACCGAGACTAATACCCGCAAAAAACGGACGACGGTACAACGCCACTCCCCACAATATCAATGCGGCGGGAATTAAATGATCCAAACGCCCCACCATTTGATTTGTGTAAGGATGAAGCAAATAAAGTGTCGCACAAGCAATACCTGTTTGGAGGTTGCCGAAATGACAATGACCAATATACAAAAAACCAAACACCAACGCTAAATGCCCCAATAATGCGGCAAACATAATTAGGGAAAGAGTTGAAAGGTTGGGGCGAAGTGCCGCCGCCGTTTGAATGGAAGCGGAATTTCCCGTTTCAATTCGAAGTGTTGTATCCGGCGGCGGAATATTCAAGGAATTGGAGGTTGCCGGTGTTTCCGAAAGAAGTGTTGCCTGAGGAATGGGAATGATGTCGGACTTTTGGATGCGGTCTGTTTTCAAGGACGATGTTGACGCATCACCGTCCGTCCAAACCAGAACTTGCGGGTCATCGGTATCCGCTGATAATGAAAAAGGAATTGCCGGACGAATAATCTCTTCCCGAATTTTATCCGGCGGCGCCAATGCAAGATTGGTGCGTTCGGAAAAGGCAAGAAAAGGACGAAATCCGGGCGGGAGATTGGCTAATTCTTCGCGGGGAATTGTCAATGTTGTCGGATTCATACCGGCATGGTGATGGAGATGCCGGGTTGTCAGGATTTGTTCCAGACGGACGGTTCGGACGGTGTCAATTTGATCGCCGCGGTTGATGGTAATCGCCGCCACAATGAAAAAAACAAGAAAGAAACAAGCAAATGTTAATCCGCCCGGTGTCAAATTCGGTTCTAAGAGCGGACGGCGCACCATGAGATTGTCAAAAATCAGCCGGATTGCCAGAAAAAAACCTACCCCAAATAACCACGCATAACCCCATTGGTCATTTCGCATGGCTAACATCAACAACCCCGGCGTCAGCAAAACCAAACCAATCAAGTCCAGATTCCGAACACTCCAGAAACGGTTAAACTTAAAAAATAACGCCAATATGATGAGCGCAGACACATAAAACCATGTCGTCGGAAGCATCTCATATTGGAAAAAAGATGTCGGCATTAATAAAAAAATGAACTATAAAAAACTATAAATAATGAAAAATAACAACGTTGATACTACAAAAAAATATTCGTATCTATTCAAGGTTTGAGTTTATTCGTATTTTGTTTGAATCGCTACAAAATATTTACTGCAAAATATTTGTTGCCGGTTTAATTATAAACGGATATTTTTTCAAAGATTGGGACATTTTATTCCAAAATATCGGTATTGGCAATAGTTCCCGATAATTTTCGGAAATCTGTAATGATTTGTATTTATTCGGTGAGTTATTGAACAATGGCATAGTCAAATGGACAACCCTTCGCGTAACTGTCTATTTAAATTTTTCGAAATAGAGTAATTGGCTCCTTTAGATTTTAAGTTTTTTCGGAAAAGTTACACATTTAGTTAGATTAACTTGTTTAATAACATGAAGTTACGACAGTTTGCAATAATTTTAAACAAAAACGAAATGGGTGATTTGATTCTTAAAATACTTTTTTGAATTTGTACCGATGATTTTGGAAATTGAAGGATTTTGTCACAATAATATGAATAAAATTATATGTTATCATTTTGTTGGTAATGGAAAGACTCGTTTTCATTTCCTGCGGAAATTGCTGTTTTTCAGGTATCTTGCGTAAAAAATAAAAATATCGAAACAATAAAATTTGTGTCTAACATAATAATAAATGAAACAAATTGCTCAATTTCTCCAAATTTAAATAGACAGTTACCTTTATCTTTATACAAGTGCATTAATGATGCTTGAAGATAATGGTTGGATCTCTCAATCTAATTTAACTCATTTTATAAATACAAGTTCGGAATTTGTTTTAGTTGCAGCTTTTACGGCTACAACTACACTTGCAAGTATTCCTCATCATTCACAATTTCAACCAGTTTGGTCGCGGGTTCGATATGGTTCTACATATATGAGCCGACAATGTCAGATAACTCGCGTGACAAAAAGCATACCTATAAATTCTCGTGAAGGTCGTTACACCACAAAAAATGTTTCCTCAATGGAATACATTGATGAGGCAGGTAAAAAACAGATAGTTGTATTTACTAGTGGTGATCCCACTTACAGTCATTCGCATACCGAAAGACACATGCAAGAATTTTGTAAGAATAACAACATACCCAATTATCGAGTTTTGAATATTTTCACAGAATTCGAACCGTGTACAATACCTGCTGAACCGGCTGGTTGTAAGAGGATGTTACAAAAAAATTTTCCATATACAAATGTTACATGGAGTTTCCCTTATGGTGATACCACAGAATCTCGACGAGAAGGCATGCAACAATTAACAGAGGCAGCAATGCATCTACATTAATTCTTTACTCCCTGACCTTCCAAAAATTGTAAGCCGAAATTTCGTGTTTTCACTTATTGGGTAATTTTGAACATTTTTGATGGATGTGCAAAAGTATATTTAATTCAAATATATTAAAAAAACCTTCCAGATATTTTTTGTCAAATTTTTTGCAAAATACAGTTACTACAAATAGAAACATGAAAACTATTAATTTCTTTTTAAAATCGAGTATAAAACAAGAAGAATTACTTGATCTGGCATTCGGAGAAATGCGTACAATCAACACGAATGACCTTGTTTTTTGTGATAATATTATTTCTATGGAATTTTTGAGAAAAAGAGGAATTCCAGTCAATCCTCCCCCAATTTTAAATGAATATGGTATAGGATTTAATCAGATATCTGTTCCCTTATTATCGATTAGTGAAGTTTTAGACCAAAATAACATAGATTGTAGGAACAACAATATCAAAGATTTTTTTTGTTTGGATTATCGGTCTGACGAAATTTTATACATTGATTGTAATGATTGGGGATCAATAAAAAAATATTATATTGCATCCGAAGAAAGTATTTACATCAATAGTTCAATCGAACAATTTATAATGGTTTGGGCATATTTTATAATGATTACGAAAAATAGATATGATTCATCAGGAAAACAAATTGATATTTTATCGTTATTCAACGATTTTTTGAATACAATAGATAGTCGTTCAATTTCAATCTCAAATAAAACATGGTGGAATCAAATATTAAGTGACGATTTAATCTGGACATAAAATTGATGTCATCCACGACGATAATGTATATTGAAACCATTTTGAAATTTCTGAGGCAGAACACAGAAACAGGGTGTATGCACGATAGCGAAGTTTATCGCCTATACTGGTTATGGTATATCATGCTAATATAACTTTGAAAAAATCCAGATGAAAAAACAATGTATTTCAAAATATTGCCATGTATTTTTTGATGAAGACAGTATTATAATCACTTCGGTTGATTATTGTAATTCTGGGTTTTACCCCTATGGCGATTATATGAAAAGAATCAAAATAGGAACAAATCCAATTCAAGTTGGAGAATCAATTATCAACGCACTAAATTTATCGAAGATTGTATCAGATAAAATTTGTATAGAAGAAAGAAATCAAACATTATACAAGTTTGTGGGAGTCGAAGATTGGAACCAACTTGGAAATCATTGGAACCTTATTAGTGTTACTCATGTAATTTATGAAAAATTTGTCAATATTCGTGTGTTCACCTCTAACAATCTAGGTACTTATCAAATCACACCAAACAGTCCTTTTTATACAGTGGATTTAAAACCACTAATGATAGGTGAACAATTAAACTCAATTATCATCTCTTATACTCATTACACTTGAAAATTCGGCTTTCGTTTTTGACTGTACTTTCCAATTTTTTTTTTAGTTGTCAATTCTTTATTAATTTGTAACGGTGCGGAAGGGTAGTGCCCGCTGATAATCATTGTTCCGAAAAGACAGTAAAATTATGAGGCTGGAATTATTGTTTCGTCCTTTTGAATAACTGATTGCTCCAATTTCTCAGGCAGCCGGAATCAGATCTTTGAGTTTCTCGAATATTTTTTGAGGGTTCTGCCCTGAACGGAGAAGTCTCTTTAATTTTTCTTCCAAAACTTTGAATTTTAAGTAGTTACGCTTGTCGCGATGGGAG